>CAXZAB010000077.1:0-9388 GCA_964293715.1 uncultured bacterium
TTTATCCGACATTTAATGATTGACAAGACACTAGTATAGGTGACGACTCTCAGATTATCTGTGCCGGAATTTCAGCAACAAACGCCGGGACATTCCAGCTAAATGCTGGAACAGTGAAGTTGGCTTCTCCTTCATTATTCTCCATAGCACTGAATGTTAGCAATGGAAACTGGCTGCCCAATGTGGAAATAAACACAGTCACTGGATATAGCCTTGTCAATAATCTCATTATCAGGGGGGACCTGTTAATCCAAGGCGGCAATCTGTCTGCAGCTCCCTCGAATGGGAGCATCACCATAGGCGGAAACTGGGAAAACCGGGTAGGAATAAATGGTTTTACCGCGGGCACGGGGCGCGTGATCTTCAACAGTTCCGGCCACCAAACCATCTTCAGCAACCAAACCTTTTACATTCTGGAAGTAGCCAATGGTATCGCTTTGCATTTCGCCAGCGGTAGGACGGTCACCTGCGCCATATACGACTGGACTTCTGGCGGAATAGACATGAACACGGATGCCACCTTCACCGCGAATGACCTGGCGGACATTGGTATCTGCGGCGGCTGGTGGCTGACTCATAGCGGAGGGACCATTAACATCTCCAATCCAGCCCCGAATGAAAACATTGGCCTCCAGGGAGATCTGCACATCACCCATGGAAACTTCAATGTTTATGGATATTCTCTTTCATACTGGCCTTATCTGCAAGATGCTTCCATCCAAATGAGTGGAGGTGTACTCGAATTTCATGGTGCTGGAGTTTTTTTATCACCTTCTCATACCCTCACATGCGATATAACTGGCGGATTAATCAGAGTGAATCGAGGCTGGGATGGACAACGAACTGATTTCAACCCTGCCGGTGGCACCATTGAGCTAAATGGCAGCGCGAGTACTGTAATTAAATTAGGAGCGGGCAGCAGTTTTTATAACCTGAAGATAAACCACATGGGAACGGTCTCCGCATATTCCTCTCTTCTAATCGCCAACGACCTGACCCTCGCAGCGGGGAAACTGGACGTAAACACCTATAACTGCAACATCACCATAGGCGGCAACTGGATTAATAACGTGGGCACCACAGCCTTCAATGCCAGAGCTGGCACTGTAACCTTCAACAAAATTGGCGGCCTGCAAGAAGCCAGCGGCACGACGAACTTCTATAATATCATCGACGCCCACACCGGAAGTGCCCTTCACTTCGACGGCAATACCGGGGTGGGAGGGACATTGACAGTTTCAAACATCGTCCACTTCAACGATAACGCTACCCTCAATAGTGTGTCAAATACCGTCGCCACGGGAGTCCTGTCTTTTTACAACGATAGAACCTACAACATCGCTTCTTACACCGGCGGAGGATTCCTGAGGGGCAGACCAGGTAGCCATGTGATCATCCACGATCTTACCGAAAACGGGCTTTATGGCGCTTTCGAGGCCAATGCGGCTCACTTGGAGTTCCATCAGGATACGAGCACTGGAAGCTGGATTGATGTCAACGGCGATATGACCATCTCCGCTGGCGGCATCGTGGATATCTATGGTGGGAGTTTGGACTGCTATATCGGCCTCAATGGGAATAGCGTCTTCACTATGTCTTCAGGCTCGTTCAACGTGAAGGACAGAGGTATCAAGTTATTTCCAAGCGGATATAACTGCGATTTCATAGTCTCCGGTGGCACGATCACCTGCAATGGCGATTGGACCGACACCTGGGGAATCTTCGATCCCACGGGCGGCTCGGTGGTAATGGCCGGTACCGGTGACAACCACGTAAAATCCCATGCCAACAGTTGGTTCTGGAATCTCAAGGTCAACAAGGTCGCCTCGAGGGACAGCTCCGAACCGCAATTCTCTTATGACCGCGCAGGAAATCAGACCCCCATCACCCGCTCCAGCAATCTCAATATCTGGACCTGTACCCTCAAAGGCGGGCTGGATATCCAGAATGCAAATATCGTTTCCCTGTATGGGAATATGAATAGCACAAACGCTGGCACGATCTCTGTAGGGAACTCAGACTTTCATCTAAACGGCTATAACCTGACCAGCACTGGCAATCTTAGCATCCACGCCAACGGCTTGATGAATGCTTATCCTGGATCTAATCTGCTGATGAGTAACGGCCGCAGTATCAATGTCAACAATGGCGGCACCCTGCAGGTAACCGGCACTGCAGCCCTTGCCTCCATGATAAGCCACAACGGTACGGGGTATTACGGACTGAATGTGAACAGCGGTGGCACCCTCGGTGCTAGCTATGCCGTCTTCGAGTATCTTCACGAAAACGGGATCTTGCTCAATGCAGGTTCGCTGGTTCACGCGTCCCACACTTTCGATAACTGCATTTTCCGCAATGGAGTTTCGGGCGGAACCTTGCTCACCCTCGATAACAACCAGGACATCACCATCAATGGCGCTTCCTTCCCCACAAACGCCGGCGGCGGCGCCAAAAACGTTGCCAAAACTGTGAATAGCGGCAGCGTCTATTTTAGCAACTGGTCAGGAGCTTTCGGCGGCCCCGCCTATGAGCAGGACAGCTACAACCGTATCAATTGGCAAGGCACTGGAGCGCCTCAGATTACTGATCTGGTGATCACCTACATTCCAGCCACCAATAATGTTAAGTTGGAGTGGAGCTATCCGCAGACTGCTACTTCCTACAAGATCTATCGCAGCACCGATCCCTACGGAACCTTCACCTGGACAGCTAACACAAGCTTGACCACCTGGACGGAAGTGGTGCAAGGACCTAAATACTTCTACAAGGTTACGGCTGTGACGCCCTAATCTGAATAATCACAACTAAAACAAAGAGGGATCCGTATATGCGGATTCCTCTTTTCTTTTGTGTTCATCATAGACTTTGGCTGGATTTACAGCCTTAGTGATACCCATGGTTTCCGGGCGGGAGAACTGAGTATTGGAGGAGATCTTGCCCGAAAAATCGGTTACTCCCTCATTGTAAACTACACACAGTACGATTATCCCAAAATCAACGAGATCGTGGTGAATGGCAATCCCTATACGGTAATGCTGGACGATCGCTACGTGACAGGCAATCTTAGCCTGCAATACCGGCACGATGCCAAAGCTCAAAGAGCGTGGGAGCTTCTTTGGACAGCTATGAAAGGTCAGCTTCAGATTCAAAGATCTGCGGCTGGGCTCAATTCTATGGCAAGCTCTTCGTAAAGCTGGCTTTAGCCTGTCCAAAATACAGCATAATCACACCAGCTGATGCTGATGCTACGGCCGGATAAATCCAGCGTTACGATGCGTGACTCACCGTCTGAAGACAGCGTTACGACCTTGCTTATTTACTTCAGTTTCAAGGCTTTGCGGATCCTGCTGCCCTCTTCATCCTGCAGCTGGATCAGATACAATCCCGTAGCGCAATTTTGGCCATGCTTATCCTTACCGTCCCACTGGATTTCTCCCTTGGCAGAATGTATGCCTGTATGAGTCCACACTTTTTGGCCTTTCAAATTATAGATATTTATGTGCAGGGGCCCCTGGGTCCTTTTCTCAAAGCGGATAGTGGTGGATTCTCTAAAGGGATTGGGATAATTCACACAGCTCATAGCCTGAGGTGCAAGCTCTTCAGCATTTGAGACCGGAAGCCCATCTTCATTGAAGACATACAGATAGTTGCTGCCGATCCACTTGGTATTGTCTTCATCCACAAATATCGTCTTGATACCTTTGGTGAGAGGCGAATTTTGGCTATTAAAGCCAGTCCAGTTCGTTCCGTCAAAACGGTAGAGCGAGACACTGGAAGAATAGCCCATTCCCACCCAGAGCACTTGATTTTGGTCTATCGCCACACAAGTCGCATGATTCTGCAGCAGCCCGGAATTGCTGGCATTGAAATGCGTCCATTCGCCATCCTGAAAGCGCGACAATTCTCCTCTGGCTACCCAAACTTCTCCATTTTCGCCAAAGGCAAAATCTTTGGCACCAGTTATCTGGGGGTAAGCGGTAAACTGGGAATTGGCGTAACAGCATACTCCAGCCGAACTACCGATCCATATTCTGCCCAGATTATCCGCTTTGATCACCTTGGTATAGGCAAGGTTCAGGCCAGCCTCAGCGGTGGTGATGGGAGTCCAGATCCCATCTGTATAGCGCGATACACCCTGGTTATTTCCAATCCAGACGCCATCTTCTACCGGACATATCGTTTCCAAATAACCGCCCCCTATCCCAGCCTCATAATGAAAGACCTGGGAACCCGAAGGCCCGGTTTTTAGCAGACCGATACAGGTGCCCACCCAGACATTGAGCTGCCTGTCCTGAGCCAGCGCCCACACATGATAGCAGGGCATATCCGTATTAAATTTTCCAAAATTCTGGATCCCATCTTCCCCGATAGAGAAGTACCCGCCATTTTCTTTTTCCTCGGACGCAGCGATCCACAGTTTATCATCAAAACCCCGGAAAATCGCCTGGACATTACGGCTGGCCAAAGGAAGTTCACTTACGGGATGCCGGCTGTAATCTGTGCCATCAAAACGTAACAGCGAAGCGGGATCATGTTGATCAAAAAATGTCAGCCACATTGCCTGCTCTTCGTCCATCACCATCCCGGTAAAGTTCATATAGTGAGTTCCAAAAGTCTGATACGGATAGCTTACGGAGCTTCCCTCATCGCAAAGCCAAAGCTTGTCCTGGCTCCACATCCACACCCTTCCCCAAGGGTCTGTGTGAGATCCTTTCACCTCGCCGATGCTCAGCCCGGCCAAAGACGTGATGCGTTGCCACTCACCTCCTGTGTATTTGGCCACACCACTACTGAGGCCAAACCAGCCATCGCCATTGGCTTCAAAGGATATGCTTTTTACCTGGTAGTTTGGCAGGGTAGAGTTTTGGGAGGTGTACATAGTCCAGGCTTCTGTGTTGTAATAATGCGCAGCATCTGTGGTGGCTATCCACACGCCCTGAATAGGATCCAGGGTCAGATCTTGAAAATCGTAAGAAGAGGGCAGGGTGGAATTTGTGCTGTTGAAGGTTGTCCATACCCTTTGTCGATAGTGGGATACGCCCTGATCTGTCCCAATCCAGACGCCTCCGTAGGGGTCTGCTACAATCTTGCGTATAGAATTGTTTACCAAGCCTGAATTGCCAGTATTGAAGAGTTGCCAGATTCCTGCTTCAAAACGCATGAGCCCGTGATTACCTCCGGCCCAGAGGGCTCCGTCCGGCCCGAAACAAAGGCAGGCGATGCTTCTGTCTGGATAAGGGGTATTGTATTCATCATATTGGATCCTAAGATCGCTCGTGGGATTCCAATGCATGATCCCCGCAGCGGAGGCTACCCATACATCACCATTGTGGCAAGAGATGTCCCGGGCTCGATACCCGGGCCGATATACGTGCCAAGTGTTCTCTTGAGCACTCAGAAATGCGGCAAAGAGCATCATGACACTGCTGAGACACAGCAGCTTGATTACTCCCGGTACATACTTGTTGCGTCTTTTCATAACTCCTCCTGAGAGTATACAAAAACCTAATAAGATTAAAAAAATCGTGAGATGAGCTACAGCCAAAATTCTAAACGGACTATACAGCTCATCGGCTTATCGATTCCAAGTTTTTCAAAGATATATATTTGTCTTGTATCTGTCAAGCAATATTTCAGGCAGCTAAGCTCATTTAACTTACGGCTTTGAGAACAAAAAAGCCGGCACCTTGGAAGGCACCGGCTTATATCAAGACTAAAGCAAAAAGCGAATTACATCTCGATTAGTTTTGCGGTTACATGCTGAACAGCATTGAGCTTTTCCAACATATCAGTGAGAATGTTCTTTTCGCCTTCTACTTCCAATACAATCAGGCCATCGTTGGCACAGAATTCGTTGGACACTTCGTGCAGACCCAGGCGCGTTTTGATGTTGCACCCAAAGTCGGTAAGGATTTCCTGAACCCTGCTGGCTTCAGAGGCTCGGTGATCGATCTTGATAAGGACTACCTTATAGATCATATTTGTTCCTCCCCCGGATGAGCTTTGCATCCGTTATTTTTTGTTTCTTTGTTTCTTCGCCCAGCTGTCCCTGAGGGTGCTGATGCGATTAAATACTTTCTTATCTCTTGTAGTGTCTGGGTCTACGGCAAAATAGCCCAGGCGCAAAAACTGTAATCTTTCGCCCACGGTGACGTCTGCCAAAGAGCTTTCGCCCAAAGCCTCATCGTTTATTTCAAGGCTCTCGGGATCGATATAATCCAGATGGGTCTTGCCCTCGGGAATATCGTTCAGATCGGCAATGGTAAAGAGATGGTCATAAATTCTTACCTGCAGGGGCACTGCATTCGCAGCGCAAACCCAATGCAGGGTGCCTCTTACCTTGCGTCCATCTTCGCTCCAGCCGCCCCGGCTTTTGGGATCGTAGGTACAAAGAATTTCGATGATCTCGCCATCGGCAGATTTGATCACTTCATCACAGCGAATGTAGTAGGCATGTTTGAGGCGGACTTCTTTGCCCAAAGCCAGGCGGAACCAGCCTTTTACAGGCTCTTCCATAAAGTCTTCCCGCTCTATATACAGGTGTTTTGAAAATTTAACTTGGCGATTTCCGGCGGATTCATCTTCAGGATTGTTCTGTGCAGCCAATTCCTCCACCTGGTCCTCAGGATAGTTTGTGATGGTGAGCTTGAGCGGATCTAAGACGGCCATACGGCGTAAAGCGCGTTTGTTGAGATCTTCCCGCAGACAAAATTCGAGCAAGCTATAATCCACCAGGCTGCTGGCTTTGGCTACTCCGATGCGGTCTGCAAATTCCCGGATCGACTCCGGAGTAAAGCCGCGTCTGCGGAGTCCAGCGATGGTAGGCATGCGGGGATCGTCCCAACCCTTTACATGGCCTTCGTTTACCATCTCCAAAAGCAGTCTTTTGCTCATCACTGTGTAGCTGAGATTGAGGCGGGCAAATTCGATCTGCCGGGGATGGGAGGGCACAGGAAGTTGATCCAGAAACCAGTCATAAAGCGGCCGGTGATCTTCAAATTCCAGTGTGCAAAGAGAGTGGGTGATCATCTCCAAAGCATCTGAGATACCATGGGTATAATCATACATGGGATAAATCTGCCAGGTATCGCCAGTGCGGTGATGGTCTGTCTTTTTGATGCGGTAAAACACAGGATCGCGCATGTTCAGATTCGGGCTGGCCATATCGATCTTGGCACGCAGGGACTTGCTGCCATCGGGAAATTCTCCCGCTTTCATACGGCGAAAGAGATCGAGATTCTCCTTGATAGGACGGTCCCGGTAAGGGCTGTTTTTGCCAGGCTCAGTAAGGGTTCCCCGGTACTCGCGCAGTTCGTCAAAAGAAAGATCACACACAAAAGCCTTGCCGTCCTTGATCAAAATCTCGGCATATTCATAAAGTTGGTCAAAATAATCGGAAGCGTAATAAAGATGCTCTTTCCAATCCCAGCCCAGCCAGCGCACGTCTTCCATGATGCTGTTCACATATTCCACGTCTTCTTTGACGGGATTGGTGTCATCAAAACGCAGGTGGCATCTGCCCTTATAATCTCTGGCCAAACCGAAGTTCAGACAGATGGATTTGGCATGGCCGATGTGTAAATAGCCATTGGGTTCAGGTGGGAAGCGGGTAATGATAAAATCATGCTTACCGCTCTTGAGGTCGTCATCTATGATAGTACGGATAAAGTTTTGAACTACCGTTTTTTCTTCATTTTCCATCGTGTTTTCCTTTTCTGTGTATCTCATTTCCATCATCTGGCATAGCGCGATTCAAGTCAAGCAAATAATCATAATTAATTCAATTATTCACCGCCAGGCTCTTAACTGACTGCTCTTTCTATGGAGTTTAGGGAACTATGCGGGTACCGGTCTTGCCTTCAAAAGCTTCCACAATGCAGCTGAGTGAAGTGATGAGCACTTCTTTGCCGCCTCGCGTCAGAAAATCTATCGCCGCACGGATCTTGGGACCCATACTGCCCGCGGGGAAATGCCCCTCGTCATAATATTGCTGGGCCTGGGCTACCGTCATTGTATCCAGATCCAGCACGTTTGATTTCTGGTAATTGATAGAGACCTTGTCCACTGAAGTCAGGATCACAAACAGGTCTGCCTGGATATTCAGCGCCAAAAGAGCACTGGCAAAATCTTTATCGATTACAGCATCGATGCCTTCCAAAAAGCCGTTTTCTTCACGACATACAGGAATGCCGCCACCACCGGCAGCAATCACGATCTTGCCTTGGTACACCAATTCTTTGATGATGCCGGCTGCGATAATTTCAGTAGGCAAGGGTGAAGGAACCACTCTGCGCCAGCCTTTGCCGGAATCTTCTTTCAGGCTCCAGCCAAGATTTTCTTCCAGCCTTTGGGCTTCTTCCGCACTATAATAGCTGCTGCCCACATACTTGCTGGGGTTTTTGAGGCTGGGATCATTTCTATCCACCACCACCTGGGAGATGATGGTAATCACCTGTTTATCAATGCCCTGCTCATGCAGTTTATTCTGCAGGCTTTGTTCTATCATATAGCCCATAGTGCCTTCGGTGGCTGCATTCAGCATCCCCAAGGTCAGGCTCGCCAGGCCTTCTTTTTCGCCGGCTTCCTGTTGACAGAGCTGATTCCCCACCTGAGGGCCATTGCCGTGGGTAATACTGAGTTGGTAGCCCTGTCTGATGAGCTCCACTATGCCATCCAGAGAATCCCGGATATTGGCAAATTGCTCTATGATCGTGCCTTTTTGACCTGCCTTGATGATGGCATTGCCACCCAGGGCCAAAACTGCTGTCTTTTTCATGTCTTAATCCCTTGTTAAAAGATCATTGTATTCCTTCTCGAGACTTGAGCAGCCGTCTGCCGTAACGCTGACTTTAGTCGGTCGTATCATCTGCAAAAGCACGAGCTGCGCTCCCTTTTTATCAAGGCCTGTGGCCTTGTTCGATGCGAGACGCATCGAATCCAGCACGCCAGGCTCATCCCTGCAGCTTGTAGCTCAAAACCAGCTAAAGCTGGCGGAACAACCAGCTGAAGCCAGCGTTACCGTCGCCATCAAAACTCAGAAAACAAAAACCGGGAATGAGCAAATTTGCCCACTCCCGGTTTTTAATTGTATTGTAATTACTGTCTCTTATTTCTTCTTGGGAGCGGCTTTCTTTTTGGTAGCAAAGCCTTCCAATACGTCTTTAATAGTAGGTCTGCCAATTTCCTGCAGTTCATATTCCACCTGGCAGGCGGGCTTGGTGATCTTCACGATACGGCGAAGATCGATGGGAGTGGCGATTACTACAGAATCACACTCGACCGCATTGATGGTCTTTTCCAGGTCATTGATCTGCTGGGCACTATAACCCATGGCAGGAAGCACGTCGCCGATTTCAGGATAGTTTTCAAAAGTAGCCTTCATTTCGCC
>CAXZAB010000078.1:0-9374 GCA_964293715.1 uncultured bacterium
CAATTCTCCATTAAAAACCGACTAATTCTCCATTTTCCATTCTCAATTCTCCATTAAAAACCGACCAATTCTCCATTTTCCATTCTCAATTCTCCATTAAAAACCGACTAATTCTCCATTTTCCATTCTCAATTCTCCATTCAAAAAGTAACCCCTCCAGCCACAGCCAGAGGGGTCAATTCATTTAGTTTGTTGGTTTATTTCACCGAGATTACTTCTACGACCTCGGGTATTGCTTCTTTAACGATTCTTTCGATGCCCGCCTTGAGAGTGATCGTAGCCATCGGGCAGCCCTTGCAGGCACCTGTGAGGCGCACTTCCACGACGTTATCTTCGCGGATATTTACCAGTTCCACATCTCCACCATCCGCTTGAATGGCGGGGCGAACTTTATCCAGCACGGCTTCGAGTTTAGTTTTATCAATCATGATATATCCTTTTGTTTTATATTGCAGGATTTACCAGAGTGTAGGTTTTGCCCTTGGGGCTAAAGAAATCGGCTTTGTCTTCCGAGAACTTGGCGAGTTTGATCACGCCTTCTGCACCCTGATAATACCAGGTTTTTTCCAGAGGTTTATAGCTTAGTTCCAGTTCTTGGCCTGGATTTGCGAGGTCTTCTACTACGACCTGATTTTGACGGATTATTATTTTGAGGTCCTTCCCATCTTGAGAAGCATATTTGATCACTTCATCTTGTGGGCCCATAGCCATGGGGTTGCTACCTGTCCAAAATTCGACGGTGTTAAAGATAACAACGTCACCCCAAGCTGCTATGCCATAAACTGGCACAATGCTCAGAACCCAGAAGAGAAATGAGTTTTCCCACTTCCCACCAAAACTTTGGTTGAAGTCATAAACTTTACGGACGGCCGCGAAATTGCCAAAGCAGCCACCCAATCCAACGGTCAACATTACCGCCACCAAGGCGATACTTACGAGCTTAATTGATCTGTTCATTACAGTTCTCCTTTTTCATCTCGTTATGCGTGCTCAAATAGTAAAATGCAGGCACCACGATCAAGGTAAGCAAGGTGGAAACGATCAGGCCACCAATGGATACTATACCCATCGGCATCCTGAATTCGCGTCCGGAAGAACCGATCCCCATAGCCATGGGCAGCATACCAATCACGATCGACAGCGTACTCATAATGATGGGTTTCAGTTTCAGCTTTCCTGCTTCCAAAAGAGCATCGTGCGAACACATACCTTCTTTGCGCCTCACATTCACATAGTCTAATATTAATATAGCGTTATTTACCACAATGCCAACTAACATTACCATTGCAAGCATAGAAAAGAGGTTAATTCCCACATTTGAGATGAAAAGAGCCAAAATAACTCCAATTATCGCCATGGGCACCGTAAACAGAATGATGAGAGGTTGAGTGAAACTCTCCAAAATAGCTGCAAGGAGCATATAGGTGAGCAGCACAGCGATGAGGAAAGTACGGATCATATCGACCATAGTTTCAGAAAGCATCGTGGCTTGCATACCCCAGCCAATTTTGTAGCCACTGGGAAATGACAGCTTATCCAATCTTTTAGTAATTTCGGTATTGATGTTTCCACTGGAATATCCTTTGGCCACATTACCGGTGATTTCTATTGATTTGTAGCGATCTTTGTGAATCAGTCTGTTTACACCCACCGAAAAGTCCATATCTACCAGCTGTGAAATCAGGTAGCTCTGACCCATAATCACCACGCTGAGGTTCATAATTTTGTCGGGATGATTGACATCCTCATCCGGCAGGACGAGTCTGATGTCATATTGATTTCCAGATTCGCGGTAGTGAGTGGTCACCATGCCTTCGATACTGCTGCGCAGAGCCACCGCCACATCGTAAACCGTGGCGCCAATAGCGGCCAGACGGTCACGCTTGGGATACATGGTGATCTCTGAGGTACCGGGACGCGAGCTGCTATCCACGTTAGTCAGTCCGGGGATATCCCTGATCTGATCCATCACGTCGAATTTCAGCTCTTCCAGGACTTCCTGATCCTGTCCCTGCAGGTAAAAGCTCACTCCGGAGCCGCCCATAGCCATCATACCTTGATCGCTCACCTTGATTATCGCATCGGGAATATCCACGAGATCTTCGGTGAGCAGATTCACGAGGTCAAGATTGCCAAGTTTACGATCCTTTTTATCTTTCAATTTGATATCGGCACTGGCAAGGTTCGTTCCTGTGCTAATGCCTGAGGAGCCGATGTTACTGACAATGTGTTCGATCTCGCTATGTTTGGCAGCGCGTTCATTCACTGCTTGCACCACAGCTGCTGTTTGATCCAGATTCACACCTTCAGGGAGCTCGATGCTCACAGAGATGTTACCCTGGTCCATAGCCGGAAGCAATTCAAAGCCCAGGTTAGGTACCAAGAGCAGGCTCAGACCCAGCAGTATTATGGAAGACAGGACTACCCCAAAGGCGGTTTTTTTGTTTTTCAGAACTAATTTCATGAACTTCTGATACTGATTGCCAAAACGATCGAAAAGCCCATCAAACCACGCGCCAAATTTCCCTTGTTTCTTCTTCTCCGGGATGATGAGTGATGCCAACATTGGCGTGATCGTAAAGGATGCGATGAGCGAAAAGATGGTGGCAAAGGTTACCGTGAGCGCAAATTCCTTGAGGAATCCGCCCACCATTGAGCTCATCGCAGCGATGGGCAAAAATACCACGATATTGGTAAGCGTGGATGCCAGCACCGCCACTGTGATCTCGGAAGTACCATCGGAAGCCGCATCTTTACGGTTTTTACCCATGTCTCTGTGACGGAAGATGTTTTCGATCACCACCACGGAGTTTGTCACCAAGATACCCACTGCCGTAGAAAATCCTGTAAGCGTAAGCAGATTAAGGGTAAAGCCTGCCGCCTTTAGGAATATGAAGGTAGAGATAATGGAGATCGGCATGGACAAAGCCACGATGAGTGTGCTGCGAAAATCGTGCAAGAAGATAAAGAGAACCAGGCCTGTAAGCAGGATTCCCAGCCAGATCGTATTCAGAGTATCCGATACGGTTGATTGGGTAAATGCGCTATCATCACGGATGATGTTCAGCTTTGTGTTATCAGGCAATTCAGACTGCATATCCGGCAGCTCTTCTCTCACTCTTTTAGCGATATTGGTTACGTTTCCATCCGAACTTTTGGTGATGGAAAGGCGGATGATGTTATCATCGCTCACGTTCTCGCTCACGTTGAAATAAGTAGCTTTTGAAGTGATGCGTTCTTGTCCGTCGATCACATTGGCCAGGTTGCCCAATCTCTTGGCGCCAAACTGCGTGGGAATTTCCAAATTGGCAATATCCTCCACACTGGCAAATTCACCTTTCAGACGCACAGAATAATCCTGAGTGCCATGGGTAAAGCTACCCGCAGGCATATCAAGATTCTGAGCAGCCAGAATCTGATTCAGCTGCATCAATGAGATATTATTCTCAAAGATCACGCGGTTCGAAAGTTCCACCCCGATTTCCCGTTTGGCTCCGCCAGACAGGCTTACCTGGGCCACACCTTCGATCTGCGAAATCCTTTCTTTGAGCTTGCTATCAGCCAGTTCATACAGATCCCGGCTGTCCATTTCTCCTGAAAGCACCAAGTCCATAAAAGGAAAAGCGCTAAAATCAAACTTCTGCACAGAGGGCTTGTCGATATCATCCGGCAATTCCCTAAGGATACTATCTACCTTATCTTTCACCTCGGAACTGGCCACGTGTATATCCTTACCCTGTTCAAAAGCGATCATGATGATAGATACGTTTTCTATCGAAAAGCTCGTCATGTTATCTATTTGAGGCACAGTGGATGCGACTTCTTCCAATTTCGTAGTTACCTGAGCTTCCACCTCACGGGGGCCGGCACCGGGATAAACTGTCATAATGGTTATATATGGCAAATCCATATCCGGCATCAAGTTAAGCGGCATACCTATATAAGCCATAGCGCCAAATACTACGAAGACTAAGACCGCCATCGTGACCAATACTGGCCGTTCTATGGAAAGTTTTGCTAAGAACATATTAGTTCCCCTCTATGATGCGGATTTTCGCACCCTCGGTCAAAGACTTGATCCCTGCTGTGATGAGGATGTCGCCCTCTTCCAAACCGGAAGTGACCTCATAAATTAATTGATCTGTGATCCCTGTGGTTACAGGAACTCGTACAGCCTTGTCATCCTGGGCCAGCCAGACAAAATTGTCACCATTTTCTTTCACAAGATGTTGACGTTCCACCACAAACACATTGGGTTTGCTGAGGATCTGAATGTCGATTTCGGCTGTGACTCCATAGCTGAGCTTGGAATTAAAGCCGGGGAAGCTGGCTTCCACCCTGAAGGCCTTCTGATTGGGGTCCATGACCAGAGCGCTACTGGCGATTCTTCCATTGATGGAGGTATCTTCCCAGGTAGCTTTTACCGCGGTGCCTTTCTTTACTTTACTGATCTCGCCTTCGGGGATCATGATAATCGCTTTGTAGCCATTTGTGGAACTGACGGTAAACAGGGGTTGACCGGGAAACACATTGTCAGACACGTTTACCATGATGTCTGTGATCACTCCGCTGATGGGAGCCCGCACGTTTATCATCTGTTCACTGGTCTGAAGGTTTGCCTTGCTCACATCAAACTGAGTTTTGACATTGTCATAATCCTGCTGTGAGATGGCTCCCTGATCTTTTAGCCGGTTCATGCGATCATGAATGGCCGTAATGCTGTTGAAGGCACTCTGGGCCTGGGCATACTGCGCAGAGGGGTTATTGGCGGGGAACTTTATGACGATATCGTCTTTTTGGACCCTGTCACCCACTTTAAATCTGATGTTGGTGACCACATCTCCCACCATTGCGCTCACGGTGGATTCTTCGATGCCACTCAGAGTGGCGTTATATTTCAGCGTTTGCTGATAAGTGGTTTTGCTTACGAGGCTCGTGCGCACCGGCACCCCCAATTCACTTTGCAGCTCTTCCATGCTTTTCGCGTCTGCAGCTTTCTTGCCGCAACCGCTAAGAGCCAATACGGCTATCAATAGTAGTACTAAGTATATTGTTTTCTTATTCATTTTATTTCTCCGCAATCAAATTTTTGCCAATGGCTTTTGTAAGGGCACGCTCGCTAACTATTACATCATAGATAGCACTATAATATTGAAGTCTTACTGCAGACAGCATAATTTGAGCGTCAAAGACTTCCAGCTGGATGCCCACCTGATTCTCAAAGCGAATCTGGGCCAGTTCCAGGCTACGTGTTGCCAGACGGATGTTCTGCTCTTGAACCGCGTGATTTTGCAGGGCGTGCTCTAGTTTTTGATAGCTCTGCTTGATCTCCAGAGTGATGAGCTCCTGAGTATCGCGCTGTTGCAATTTGGCTTTGCTAAGATCATGCTTGGCATAGCTGACCTTATTGGTATGTGAAAATCCGGTAAATATGGGTAGGCGAAAGCCTATTCCCACAGAATATTGAGTGCCGAAATCATCTTTTTGAATGGCAAATTCATCTGCAGCAGTAAATAGCGCAGCGCTGGCGGATAGGGCTACATCCGGTAAGTAATTGCCTCTTTCGGCATTATATTTAATCCGCTGAATCTCGGTGGCGATATCCAAAAGCTCCAGTTCAGTCCTGTTTTCCAGTCCCAAAGCCTGGGCTTCCGCCAGGGTCATCTGAGCTATAGAAGGCATTACAAATCCACCTTCCAGTTCGATTTCCCCGTTTTCGTCTTTAAAGCCAATCAGCTGCTTAAAAGCTGACAAAGCCAGACTATGGCCGTTTTCTGCAGCCAGTACTTCCGGCTCCAGCTTGGCCACTTCCAGCCGTGCCCGCAGCACGTCAAATTCTGAGACCTGTCCTTCCTGGCTGAGGAGTTCCACTCTGGCCAAATGCTTTCTGGCAGTCTCCAGGCCGTCGCGCTGGATTTCCACCGCTTTTTCACTGAGCAGGACCTGGTAGAAAAGCTCTGTGGTATTGAGGATCAACGCCTGTTCCTGCACCTGATAATTCAATTTTTGGATGCTGCGATAGCGAGCTACCGCCTTGATCCCATTGATCAACTTACCACCCAAAAATAGCACTTGATCCATCTTGACCTGCATAGACAGGGAGCCTTCATCTTTGGGAGAGGAAGGCATCAAGGAACCCATTATGCCATCCAGGGTACCGGCGATGATAGCTTCATTGTCGGTAGCCCCTTCTACCAGCATATCGCTCACACTGGGCAGGGCGCCGGTAGCGCTATCTGGCAGATAGGTCTTGGAAAGACCGTATTGCCCCTGCAGGCTAAATTGGGGAAGCAGAGATCCGCGCACGTCCTTATATTGGGCATCCGCCATGCTCACCTCTTCCGCCACCATTAAAAGGTTTTTATTGTTGCTTTTTGCCATCTCAATACTTTCTTCAAGGGTGATGGCCCCCAAAGCTGCGATGCCAATAAGGCTTACTAATACTATTAACCATCTCTTCTTCATATCTTATCCTCTCTTAAAAACGCCATACAGCACTACATGCATAATTGCCTCATGATCGCGTTCGACCTGAGCCAATAGTTTCTCAAAATCTGTAATTACCACATTTGTATTTCCCATCAAGATCCAATCACTGATCACGCGTACCGTGTCTTCAGTATGCAGATCGGGGTCGATTACGCCTTCCTTTTTGCCCACTTCCATAATCTCGGCCATCAAATCAAGCGTGGCCTTACGATTTGTCTTGCGAAAGCTCAAAAAGCGATCTTGCCCGGAAAAGGGAATACTTTTCAGACCGTCCATCCAAATCGGCATTTCCTCACAGACATGGCGGATAGGCTCCTGGACCAGCATGCGGAGTTTGTTTTCAAAACCTTCCACCTCGCGCACCTTTTTGCGGGTGGCATCTACAAATTCTTTGACCTGTATATCCACCACATTCATAAATAATTCTTCTTTGCTGGAAAAGTAATAATAAACCGTCCCCTTGGCAATTCCCGCCTCGGTGGCGATCTCATCCAACGATGTCTTGTTATAGCCATAACGTGAAAAAACCCTCGTGGCTATATCGAGGATTATCTGTTTTCTATCTCTTGTTTGATTCATAATTACTTTCTTCCTGTCTCTTAAACTCCTGTCTTTCTTCTTTTTGTGCTCACTGCCCTTTCTACCTAATGCAAAAAGAAAAATCATGGTAGTTCCACGTTTTTCTTATTCCAATGCAGTACAGTCAGTTGGGGCTGTATTTAGGCGTGCCTTAGCCAACCTGTGTGTCATTATTGCCAGCACGTAATATCTGTCAACCAATATCTGACTATCTGAAGAGAATAGTCAGTTTGAATGGTAGGATTTCCGGCATAAATTGGCAGGCAAAAGCTAATCTTTGCAAGTTATTAGCCCTTACTTAATACTTTAACTCAGGTTTAACGGAGTTTCGGCCCGAGATGACTTGAGATTTCGAGTGAATTCGAATCTAAGCTCCGTTAAAAGCGAATTGGATAGGGAAGTAGCGCGGGACTGTTTTGACTTGTTTTTTTGACCTGCTTGTAACGCTTCAGAGCCGGTATCCCGGAAAAAAGAAAAATATTAAGCAGCCTAAAGGAAAACATATTGACGAATAAGCCTATAGAATATATAGTGAAAATCAGACAAAACATATATAAAACAATATAGATTGTATGAAGCTGATCTCGCCCACCAAAGCCCTCGGGCAATGAATCAGCCCTTAAAAGTGAGTTGCGGTTTTATGCCTCTACCCTTGAAGCAACTTTAACAAAAAGATGATAAGGATGATCAATGAAAAGCTTAAGTCTCTCGATGCTGTTGCTTGTGATCTTACTTTGTATGGGGTGCGCTCAAACCATTCCCATGAAGACCAGTATTAATGAGTATGTGCTGATGAATATTAAAACATCAAGTCAGAAAAGCGTTAACTATTCTTATTCTACAAACCTGATAGGCACAAGGCTTCCCTTGTATGGCAGGAATAAGCACACGAAATTGTCTGACGACTATTTCTGTGATGAGAATGCAGCATTAAACTCAATGTTGAAAGAATATATGGAGAACAAATTCCTTGAAATCTCAGATACAGCGCCAATTTCCCTAAATATCCAATTGGTCGATTTCTACGTCGAGCACTACGCTACAGAAAGCCTCGGCATGATGGCACTCAATATCTTTGCCAACGAAGTCTCAAAGACCTTGAGCAGCACTAAGCTATCATTATTGGCAACTCTTACGATAGATGGTCAAGAGACTCAAAAACGCATTATCGCCAGTGCCGATCTAATGTCATCTGGCGAAGAAACCGAGGAGGAAATTGGAGACTCCATTAACCAAGCAAACAACAAGGCCCTGCTGTTAATAAATGCTTTCCTTGATGAGAATGGAATGTAGGGATTTCTGCTTTTAGATCTTTCCCAATCTCACCCACTACTAATTACTGCGGACATCTTTTATTGTCCTTCTTCCCGATAATCTGTGGTATCTGTGTGATCTGTGAGAGACTTTCCCGTCCTTAAGAGCTGATAATCGCCGAAATCAGGTTCTTTTCGTCCAACTGAATCAGCATGATATTGATGGCCGAGGTGATCGGCACAGCCAGCACCATACCCACTATTCCCCAGACCCAGCCCCAAAAGATCAAGGAAACCAGCACCATGATCGGGCTCAAATTCAGCCTTTGCCCCTGCATTTTGGGCTCTACTACATTGCCAAACAGCATCTGGGTTCCTATCATCAGAAGAGCGAAGAAGATGGTTCTAAAGTCCAGCCCGCTTTGCAGAAAACTGATTAAAATAGGCACTCCGCTGGCGATGATGCTACCAATATTGGGGATGAAATTCATTACAAAAAGCAGGATGCCGCAGACCAGAATAAAATCCACGCCGAAGATCAGCATCAGGGTCATGCCCACGATTGCGGTGCTGAGGCTAATCACGGTTTTGGTAAGCAGGTATTTTTGAATCTGCTCCTGGATATTGCGCATGGTAGTGATAGTGCGCTTTTGATCATCGGGTTTCAGCACTTTCTTGAGTTTGGTGATGAGGCGCCCATCCTGAGCCACAATAAACATCAGGAAAATGATAATCAGCATAAAGTTCCAACCCACTCCCACAGTTCTGGTAGCCACGTCTGAGACCGTTTTGGAAATCGAAAAACTCCCCGGAGAGAGCATTTGGCTAATATCAAATTGGGGATAACGTTCGAGAGTGAGAGCAAACCTCTCCGAAAGCTCCGAAATCTTGCCCACCCAAGTCTGCATACGCTCCATCAGATTGACCTGATAGCGGGGAAATCCGGTAATCAAAGAACTGGTGGCCGATGAAAGCAGCATAGTGGACGCGACCATCAAAAGCACGATAATCACCAACATCACTGCCATTACCACGCCTACAGGCACGTTTTTC
>CAXZAB010000079.1:0-9372 GCA_964293715.1 uncultured bacterium
CACGAGACACAAACGAATCCAGCACAACAATTCTCAATCCTCAATTCTCCATCCTCAATTCTCCATCCTCAATTCTCCATCCTCCATTGTAAGCCAATTCTCAATTGACTTGACAGCCCAGCCATCTTATTTGAAGTGGTATCTATCTGAAACATAACTGTTCTAGAGTAGACTACGACAAAGAAAGGAAAATGAAATGGAAATCAAGAAAACCTATTCCCCACAAGAGATAGAAAACAAGTGGTACAGCTTTTGGGATAAAGCCGGATATTTTGCCCCTCAGGGCGAGGGCAAACCCTTTACTGTGCTCATTCCACCCCCAAACGTAACCGGAATCCTGCATATGGGACATGTACTGAACAATACCCTTCAGGACGTCGTAGTCCGTTACCAGCGCATGCAAGGCCGGGCCACGCTCTGGCTGCCCGGAGTGGACCACGCCGGCATCGCCACCCAAAATATGGTGGAAAAAGATCTGGCCAAAGAAGGCAAGACCCGCCATGAAATCGGCCGCGAAGCTTTATTGGAAAGAATCTGGGCCTGGAAACATGAAAAAGGCGACATCATCATCGATCAACTCAAGCTTTTGGGCGCTTCCTGCGATTGGGGACGTCAACGTTTCACCATGGATGAGATGCTCACCCGCGCCGTGCAAGAGGTTTTTGTGAGTCTCTATGCAGACGGCCTGATTTATAAAGGCAAATACATCATCAATTGGTGTCCCCGCTGCGTTACCGCTTTGGCGAATGACGAAGTGGAACATGCCGATGAACAGGGCAAGCTCTGGCACATACACTATCCGTATGCCTCTGGCAAGGGGCAGGTTACGGTAGCCACCACACGTCCGGAAACCATGCTGGGCGATGTGGCTGTGGCGGTGAATCCCAGTGATGAACGTTATAAAGATCTCATCGGCAAAGAACTTCTGCTCCCCCTTACGAATCGCCGCATCCCTGTGATCGCCGATGATTTTGTGGATAAAGACTTTGGCACAGGTTGTGTAAAGGTTACCCCCGCGCACGATCCCAACGACTTTGAGATCGGCCGCCGGCATAATCTTGAGCAGCTCTTAGTTTTGGACGAACATGGCAAAATGAACGAAGAAGCCGGCGCTGATTTTGCCGGTCTGGACCGCTTTGCCGCCCGCAAGAAAGTGCTGGAGATGCTGGCAGAGCAAAACCTTCTGGGCAAAATCCAGGATCACGAACACGCCGTAGGTCATTGTTACCGCTGTGATACCGCGATCGAGCCTTATCTTTCGGATCAATGGTTTGTAAAGATGAAGCCCCTGGCCGAAGAGGCTATCCGTGTGGTGGAAGATGGCGAGGTCAAGTTTCAGCCGGAACGCTGGACCAAAGTTTATATGCACTGGATGAACAACATCCGGGATTGGTGTATCTCCCGCCAGATTTGGTGGGGACATCGCATCCCGGCCTATTATTGCAATGATTGCGATGAAATGATGGTAGCCAAAGAGCAGCCTGCCTCCTGCACAAAATGTGGATCGACCAATCTGCGTCAGGATGAAGACGTGCTGGACACCTGGTTCTCCAGCTGGCTCTGGCCTTTTTCTACCATGGGTTGGCCGGATGAAACTGAAGATCTTCAGCGCTTTTTGCCCACTAATGTGCTGATCACCGCTCCAGAGATCATCTACCTCTGGGTGGCACGTATGATCATGAGCACTTTGCATTTCAAGAAAATGATTCCCTTTGATACCGTGCTGCTGCATGGCATAGTAAGAGATAAGATTGGCCGCAAAATGAGTAAATCCCTGGGCAATTCTCCCGACCCCATTGATATCATCAAAGAGGTGGGTGCCGACGCTCTGCGCTTTTCCATGATTTTTAATACCCCCAAGGGCGCGGATGTGACCTATAGCGATGCCATGCTGGAAAACGGACGCAATTTTGCCAATAAGATCTGGAATGCCTACCGCTTTATCATGATGAATATGGAGAATATTGAGGGCCTGCCCCAGCCGGAAGAACTGGAGCTGGAACTGGCCGATCGCTGGATCCTCTCCCGCGTGAATGCCGTAAGCCGTGAGGCAGCAGAACATTATGAGAATCTGCGCTTGAGCGATGCCGCACAATGTATCTTCCAATTTCTCTGGGACGAATTTTGCAGCTGGTATATCGAGCTGTCCAAAGACCGCTTCCAGGAAGACTCTCCGCTGAAAGAGAAACTCACCGCCAAGTATGTCCTGTTGAATGTGATGCAGAGCGGAATGAGACTGTTGCATCCCATCATGCCCTTCATCTCCGAAGAAATCTGGCAAAGCATCAAAGAGCTCTTCCCCATGCCGGAAGATGCGCTCATTATCGCCCAATTCCCTCAGCCCGATGACAGCCTGATCAATGCTGAGATCGATGATGACATGAGCCTGATGCAAGAAAGCATCACCGCCATCCGCAATCTCAGAAATCAGCTCAATCTGCCCCCCTCCACCGAGATCAGCATCGTGGTACGCACCGTTGATAACGCGCAAAACCGCCTCTTTGTGGATTATGCCCAATACCTGATGCGCCTGGCCAAAGTAGTCAAAATCGAATCCGGTGAAGATGTGAGCAAACCCAAGCCGGCTGTGAGCGCGGTGGTGCGCAATATGGAAATCTTCCTGCCGTTGGCCGGACTCATAGACCCCGAAGTAGAGAAAGCCCGCCTGGGCAAACAACTGGAAAAACTGGAAAAAGAGCTGGCAGGGATCACGAAGAAACTGGCGAATAAGAACTTCATAGAACACGCCAAAGCCGAAGTGGTGGAAAAAGAACGAGAGAAATATACCGAAGTGAATACCAAGGTGGAACTGACCCAAGATCAAATCAACGACCTGTAAGCCCGTAACGCTGTCTTCAGACGGCCGTAACGCTGTCTTCAGACGGCGGTGCCGATTGCTTTAGCCGGTCGTTGCGCAGGATTCAGCTGTCGCGCTATGCATCGCCAGGGCTGGATTTGGGTTGTCTCGTGTCAAACAAGGCTGAAAGCCCTGATAAGAAGACAAGCAGGTTTTCAAAAAGTGGAACAAACTTGACAAAAGGGAGCACGTCCCGTGCTCTGCAGACGAGACGTCTGCAATCCAGCATTTTCACGCACCGTCTGAAGACAGTGCTACGGTAGGCTAAGGCGATCATGACAATATAAAAAGCCCCTCTCAGAGGGGCTTTTTATTGGGCAAATTAAAAAAAGGCGCTCAAGCCGACCCGGCCCTACCCAAGACCAGCCAAGCGCCAAAACCATGGTGGAGCTAAGGGGATTCGAACCCCTGGCCTGCTGATTGCGAACCAGCCGCTCTACCAACTGAGCTATAGCCCCACTGTGAGAGTCCAAGCTCTCTTAGGTGGGATATTTTGTCAATGGAATTGTATGTTTGGGGTTTTAGGGTTGTAGGGTTTTAACGTTTTAGGGAACGCAGATTGGGCAGGTTTACTGGATCTGAGGAATCATCTCGACCTCAAAATCATCCGTGTCAATCCGTTCCATCCGGAAAATCCGTGTAACTATTTTCCTGCTCACTACCCGGACCGGCTGAAGCCAGCGTTACGAGCGGGCAAAAAAATGGCCACCCTGAAAGGATGGCCATATATTGACTTGAGTTTATCAGTTATTTATGATTCGATTACTTCCACATTTGCACGCGGGATACAAAAGCGGGTGCCATCTTCAAATTCAGCTTCCAGGATGCGCACCATGGTCTCGGATTCCACTTTGGTGAGTTCTTCCGGCAGGCCTGTCACTCTGGCAATACTGCCAAAATGGGGCTGACGGATGATGCGGATCAGGGTGCCGATTTCCAGCATGGGCATGGTGGCTTCTTTGCTGACGAGCTCATCTTCTTCAAATTCCAAAGGAATGATGATTTCAGGGCGGATCACGCCGGCACGGATCTGTGTGTGACCATGCACGGAGGCTTTGTGCCCATCGAACTTTTTGAGCAGATCGAAGGTTTTTTTAGCCATGGTGATTTTGCCAAACCCTTCTGTGCAAACTATGGTGAGGCCTATCTTTTCGTGTCCGGTAATCGCCACACCGATATCGTAGCCCAGGAGTTTTTTGAGATCCTGGTCGTCGATTCCACCGGTGATAATGGCTTTCGCGCCGTGTTTGATGGCGCTATCGATCACGTGGTAGGGGATAAAGCTTCCTCCCACGTTGATTTTATCTTTGCAGCTTTCATTGATATCGCCGCTATCCAATACGTCGTCCGGAGTGGTGGCCAGCATTTTAAGCTCGCCTGTAGTTTCGTCTCCGATGCCAAAAATGCCTTGAATATAGGCACTTTTGTTTTCGATGACCACACCTTCTTCGGGGATCACCTCGGTGACGATGCCATCTATGAAAGCCTTGACTTGCACAGGGATGCGGGGTGCTCTGAGCAGCACCTGTCCGGTGACTGCAGAGATGTTTTCCACCTCTCCTTCGATGGGCGAAAGAACTGTGCTTTTGAATAAGCCCAAGCCAAATAAGCCCGCATTTTCAGCAAGAACGGTTTTTTCGGTGATCTGATCACCGACTTTGATTTTAATATATTTTTCTAATTGTGAGGGAGTCACGCCCAGTTTGTTGGCAAGGTTAAAAGGTAAGACCTTACCGGGCAAAAGGGTCTCAGCTACCACGTCTTCGGCTTTGACTTTGGTGCCTTTGGTGACCAAAACTTTGCCCTTGAGGGGCATGATGCGTTCTTTACGCAATATCATACTATCAGTTACGGTGAGTCCGGCAGAATATGCTTGTCCCATTCTTTCCTCCTATACCAAGATGTCTTTGGGGTAGGCTTTTAGTTCACGCATCCATTTTTTGAGATATTGGATACGCTCGGAGTGATCGACAGGCAAGGCAAAGGGTTGTCTGCCACGAGTATCGATCACGATACCGACAACGCCGCCGTGTAAATCTACCGTTAGTTCTTTGGCTTTGTTTTCATCCAAAATCAATCTGCCGTGAGTCTTGAGAGTAGCTTTGGCCACCTCGCCTTCTGCACAGGGGATCAAACGAATTTCACCAAAGGGGATGTCTTCTTCAAAGGTACTGCCATCAGGCAATTCCAGTTTCGCATATAGCGCAGGCTTGCCATATTTGCCCTTACCCACAGGCGCCACACAGGTTCCCATATATAGCATACAGTCTTTACGGAAAACCTCGGTAGCGGCTTTGGTGCTGATTTCGGAAAGCACGCCCAGATGGGGCATCATGAAGATGCTGTCCACAGCGAGGCGGGTGATTCCTTCCGGCAGGAAGGCATCGATGAGCATCATCACGGTCTGATATCTTCTGGGAGCGTGCGAAAGTACTCCGCCACTGCCTACCAGAAGGTCCAGGCTCATCAGATCCACTATCGAAGCTCCTGAGGTGGATTGGCTGAAGGCTTCCGAGATATCACGCTGACGCTGCATACCTTTGAGGCCGCTGGCAAATTCTTTGTGCTGTTCAAAAGCCAGGCGCAGCGCTTCTTTGGCGATAGCCTGTTCCAAGACCAGCTCTTGCAAAAGAGAAGGGATGGTGGTGGGACGGATCATTTTGTTTTTGATCATATTGCGCAGTTCGCTTTCATCGATATCAAAGGGAACCCAACGCATGATGTTTTTCAGTCCGCTGGAGGCCAGCACGTTTGAGATGCTATAGCTCATTCCCAGGTTTGCGCTCACGGTACGGTTAAAAATATAATCTTCGGTAAACACACTGAAGATGTCCGTAGTCGCTCCCCCGATATCCACGCCTACCACTTCGATCTTATCGTTTTTGGCAATGGTCTGCATGATGTTTCCTACTGCTGCAGGGGTGGGCATGATGGAAACTTTCTTATGGTCCGGACCTTGGGTCCAATCCATGAGTTTATTATAGCCGGGAGCCTGCTGCATCACGTGTTCCATAAAGATATCGTGAATCTTATCGCGGGCGGGGCCCAGATTTTCAGTTTCCAATTTGGGGCGGATGTTTTCGGCCAAAATCAGGTTTACTTTTTCGCCCAGAGTCTTTTTGATATCTTCGGTAGCTTCTTTGTTACCGGCATAAATCACGGGAAGCTTGTAGGCAGAGCCCAGACGCGGCTTGGGATCTGCGCCCGAGACCAGCTCGGCCATTTCCACCACGTGTTTCACGGTTCCACCATCTTCACCGCCGGCCATGAGAATCATATCCGGTCTGAGATGGCGAATGCGATCGATCTTTTCATGGTTCATGCGCTTGTCGTTACTGGAAATCAGATCCATCACGATCGCTCCGGCACCCAAAGCGGCACGTTCGGCACTTTCACCGGTCATGGAGGCCACCACACCGGTAACCATCATCTGGAGTCCACCGCCGGCAGAAGAGGTAGATACATAGGCATCCACTCCGATATCGCCGTTGCGGGGAATGATGAATTCACCATTTTCCATGAATTTAATATTGGGGTTGTTATACTTCAGGCGGGCCAGCTCTTCCATTTCGTAAGTGGCATTGATCACGCCTTTGGTTACGTCATTCAGAGGAGCTTCCACGGTGGTAGGAGCCTCGCCACGTATGGTCTGACGGTATTCGCCGTCAACATATTCGATCAAGATCGCCTTGGTCGTGGTGCTGCCACAGTCTGTGGCTACTATGCGCGTAAGGCGTTTTTCATCATATTGCATATATCCTCCGCTTATTCAGCTTTTTTGTTTCCTTTTTTAAAAATATTCTTTAGAGTTTGGCGTCTTTTATTCTTGCGTCTTTTTCTTTTCAATTTTGCCTGCGCACGGCGATCGCGGTTCAGCTCTTCGTCCAGCTCATCGATGCGTTTTACCAGGGCTTTGATGTATTCTTCCTTTTGGATCATCAGGGCAAAGCGTTGATACTTCGCACTGTCAAAAATGATCTCTGCAAAAGGCAGAATAAAGTACAGGGCCTGGCTGCCGATGCTGTGCAAGGGATGCAGGGATTCGATCAGCATTATTCCCGCCGGGGCCAGATGCCGGCTCACGATGAAGCGGGCGACCTTGTCTATCATCGCATAAGCTTCTTCTTCCGTGATCGTTGTGATTATTTCCTGGTATTTATATTTCATTTCATTCAAGCCCGGGTGGCGGTAAAGCCTGCCACGCCTGCGGCTCCGGCTTTGTAAAGTTCACGGCTGATCTCGTTCAAAGTGCTGCCGGTGGTAAAAACGTCATCCACCAAAATCAGCTTTTTGCCCTGAGCCTTTTTGTTCTGACGCACCCTAAAGGCACCGGCCAGATTGCTCAGGCGCTCTGTTCTATGCAGCGTAGTCTGGCTCAAAGTGTATCGGCTTCTTACCACGGGGCGGATGTAAGTCTTTCCGCTCAGCTTTGCCAGCTTTTTGGCAATAAGTTCGCTTTGATTATAGCCCCGTTCGCGCTTGCGCACTCTATGCAAGGGCACCGCGGTGATATAAGGATAATCCTCAAATTCGGGATATTCCTTCAGGCTCTCCGCCATCTTTTCTGCCATAAATATGGCCGGTGAGCGGTAGCCGCCGTATTTTAGCAAGTGCATCAATTCCACCAGCGGAGTCTTGTACTGCATACTGCTGCGGGATAGTTCAAAATTAAATTCCGTCTCACCACAGCTTTCGCAGTAGCCTTCGTTCAGCTCTGAGCCGCATTTGTAACAGAAATTCTCTTTTATGAAGGAGATCTGGCTCTCACATTCCGGGCATAAACTCTTTTGTCCGGCGCCCAAACGGGCGTTGCAGACCAAGCAGGCCGATGGTATCAGCAGATCAATTACCGCCATCAAAGAAGCTTTCAAGCGCTTTAAATATTTGTTTGCCATCTTCACTGTAATAGACACTTTCTGTAGCCGCGCGTTCCGGATGCGGCATTATTCCCAAAACGTTACGACCAGTATTTACGATGCCCGCGATATTGTCAAGTGAGCCATTGGGATTCGCTTCGGGGCGGATATTTCCTTCGGCATCACTATAGCGGAAGAGAATCTGATCGTTATCCTGCAAGGCTTTGAGCCCTTCAGGATCTATAAAATAATTACCTACTCTGTGGGCAATGGGCACGTTCAGCAAGCTGCCGGGCACAAGGCCTTTGGTGAAGGGGCTGTCTGCGCTCTCCACTCTCATCAGCTGATGTTTGCAGATAAAGCTCAGGCCTGTGTTTGACATCAAAGTACCCGGGAGCAAACCCGCTTCGGTCAAAACCTGAAAACCATTGCAGATACCTATTACCAAGCCGAAATTCTGGGCAAAAGCCGCCACTGCATCCATGATGGGTGAAAGACTGGCCAAAGCTCCACTACGCAGATAATCGCCATAGGAAGCTCCTCCGGGAAGGATGACCAGGTCAGGATTTTGCAGATCGCGATCCTTGTGCCAGATCATGCTCACCTCATGGCCGCGGCCGTGAAAGACGTCATAAACGTCACGATCGCTGCTGGAACCGGGAAATGTGATCACACTTACTTTCAAGATGAGAGCTCCTGCAGTTCAAAACGGTAAGATTCGGTATTGGGATTTGCCAAAAGGCTCTCACAAATCTTGGTGGTTGCTTTTTTGACTTCCTCTTTGTCCGAGCTGTCAAAAACTATCTCTATGTACTTGCTGATGCGGGTTTGGGTGACATTCTCAAATCCCAGATCGTGCAAGGAATTAGTCACGGCTTTACCCTGCGGGTCGAGTACGCTGGGCTTGAGTTCTACGAAAATCTTGGCTTTTAGCATCTTACATCCATTTATTTTTTATCAGAATACCACAATTTGAAAAACAAGGGATTTAGTCAACTGATTTATTTGAACGGGCTTTGGAAGAACGTAAAGATCATCTATTATTCTGTAGCGCTGTCTTCAGACGGCTGAGTAGCGGTATGCTTTGGCGTGTAGGATTTGATGGGTCTGGCGCCAAACAAAGCCGCTGGCCTTGACAAAAGTGAAGCTGATTTGATAAGAGGGAGCACGTGTCGTGCTCTGCAGACGAAACGTCTGCAATCCATCCTCAGAACCACCGGAGCCCCTGTCGTCTTTTGGACCTCAAAGCACAATATGAGCGGTAAATCCGATAATTATCAGAGCTCATGCTGAATAGATTCCAGCAGGAAATCAGTGGATTCAGGATGGATAATAGATAAGGGCGGTGAGAGATGAGGATGGGATGGGCTACCTGTTTGCTTGAAATGATCCCGGGTCAGGACAAATATGAGCACCGCGGAAAAGATGTTTTGCATAGCAACCCCAAAAGCAAAATACCCTCAAGAGTGTTGTAGACACTGTATTTCAGGTGGAAATCCGATAGCAAGAAACAGCCTGAGTCCCAGCGGGACGGTGTTTTAGATAGACCCCCGCAAGATAATATTTTAGATAACACCCAATACAATACATTCAGGTTGAGTCCAGTAGGGACGACATTGTTTGCCCAGAATGCTTTCTGCGCCGATGGACTGAAAGAAG
>CAXZAB010000080.1:0-9259 GCA_964293715.1 uncultured bacterium
ACGAAGCAGGGGACTATAGCGCGGATCACATTTGACGGATAGAGTCCGGAGAATCGCATATGTAGAAATAAGGCGCTCAATGTCCGAGCAAGCTCTGCATTAAGGGGTGGCGGGTTTTCAGCTCTTGCTTTAGTCTCTTCGGCGTGCATTGCCTCTGTACACTTTTCCCCAAGGATAGCCTGAACTTCTTCTGTGCACAGGGTCTCGGAATGCAGTGAAATAATCTCATTCACTTCTACAAAGGGTGTACCGGAAAAGAGATACTCGTACTGATGGTCTGTAGGGAAAATCTCCCAGGTGATTTCGCCAAAGCTGTTAGCCTTGTGCAGATCAATGTGCCGGCGCTCGGAGACACTCCTCGAACTTTCCAGAGCAGAGATGCCGGAATCTATAGCCCGAATTGCCAAAAGCAGATTATCCGGATTTTCTCCCTCAAAAACGGCGCACACGGCATCACCGATGAAGAGACTCACAAAGCCCTGATGCCGGTGGATGGCTTTAAGGGGTCCTTCCCCAATCATATTCAGCAATTTGCCTACTTCGTCGGCACCCCTCTGTCCTTCACCCTGAAGCTCTTCCACCACACCGGTAAAATCCACGATATCCAAAAGCAGCACAAACCCTTTGAAACTGCCTTGATGCTTTCCCAAGCTCAATTGGCGTAAAACAAAATCTGGTACATAACGTATCAAAATAACCTCCACTTAAGTTTTGCGATGCAGCATTAGAGCTGTCCTTAAGGTGAGTCCTGTATGCATTCTACCCAAAGTCCCAACGGGCACTAACACGATAAACCAAGAATCACAGAGCTTGAAAAATTGTCAAGTAAATTAGCAGCTCTTGTAAATTACGTAAATCATTGAAGATATATCCCAATAGTCTGATATCTGGAATGATTTTTGAAGCAATATAGGAACAGACAGGAGGCATTGCCAAGGAAAGTGTGTTTTAGTGAGCACGGTAGCGTGGCATCTATTTCGTCAAGGCCGTTGCCAGTGCGCTTGTGTATAAAGAGCTTGCCCAAGATTTCGCTTGACGTTATTGGAGCTTTAGATTTCTGTTTTGTAAAATCGGTTTTCAGTTTAAAATAACTAAGTTCCGGCTTTGGACATCTTAGCCGGTGCATAAAAACGAATATTATTATCAAGAGGTGATAAATGCGGCCAGATAGAAATGAATTGATCGAAATGCTCAGCCTGCAGAGCGAGGATGAGCTTGCTGATCTGTACAAAAGAGCTTATGAGATCAAAAAACAGCAGGTAGGAACCAAGGTATATTTCCGGGGGATTATCGAGCTGAGCAATGTCTGCAGCAAAAACTGCTTTTATTGCGGCATTCGCAGCGGAAATACGGATTTCAAACGTTATACCATCTCGATGCAGGAAGCCTTGCAGGAAGCAAAATGGTGCCATGAGCAGCGTTACGGCAGTTTGATAGTCCAAGCCGGCGAGCGCACTGATGCAGCCTGGACGGATTTCATTGCCGAGCTGGTCACAGGCGTCAAAGAGCTCTCTGATGGCGAGCTGGGGGTTACCCTATGTTTGGGAGAACAGAGTGAAGATGTCTATCGCCGTTGGTTCGAGGCAGGTGCTCACCGCTATCTTTTGCGCATTGAAACTACAAATCAGGATTTGTACAAAACCCTGCATCCCGCCGGCCACAGTTTTGAACATCGCCGGAATTGCCTGAGATCTCTGCGTAAGGTGGGTTATCAGACGGGTACCGGGGTGATGATCGGTCTGCCTGGACAGACTATGGCGGACGTAGCCGACGACATTCTCTTTTTCTATGACGAGGATGTGGATATGCTGGGTATGGGGCCTTATATTCCCCATCAAAATACCCCGCTCAAGCATCTGGTAGATAGCTTTGATCCGGACCATGCCCTGGTGCTGGGCCTTAAACTGATCGCCACCTGCCGTATTGCCCTTAAGGACATCAATATTGCTGCCACCACAGCTTTGCAAGCCTTGCATCCCGAAGGCAGGGAACGGGGACTCTTGGCCGGAGCCAATGTCTTGATGCCCAATATTACCGATACCAAGTACCGGGATGGGTATCAGCTCTATGAAAACAAGCCCAATCTGGATGAGAATGCCGAGGAAACCGTGAACTCTCTCACCAATAAGATTATCTCAATCGGCGAGACAGTTGGCTTTGGCGAGTGGGGAGACAGCGTCCATTTTGCCAAAAGGATGAAGTAAATGTCACTTTTAGCTATTATTATACGTTTCGGAACGGTTATTGCATATTCAATTAAATAAAATACACTCATTCGATACAGGGAGGATCTTGATGTCGAGAAAGTACTTATGGTATATACTGATGCTGGCTCTTATTCTTGTGGCCGGCTGTGCTAAAAAGAATACTGCTTATGAGGACCAGGATGCACTAACGCTGCTGGCCGTGGTTCCTGTGGTTGGAAATCCCACGCAGCTTGATTGCGATGATGTGAACATGTATGTTTCGCTGGATCAGGGTGGTTTAGGCGTGATTAATTTACAAAATTATACCTTGCAATGGCATACTAAGTTGAACTATACAAGTTCAGTAGAGCCTGTTGTGCTCTTCAAACAGATCCGCAGACTAGCCGTTGTGCCAGAATACAACCGTCTTTTCCTCAATGAGATCACAGGTACAGACAAAGTCTGGATTGTTGATACTGTCAATCCCGATTCATTGATTATCATCGATGAAATCGCGGGTGGCACCTTTGATATTCAGGATTTTGTGGTTCGAACCATTCCTAATCCCGTTTCCACAAACGTGATAGAAGCGGCATATTGTGATGGCAACAATATCAGATACAGGTTCTATGATGGCGATGTCTGGGTCGGCTTTGGCTCTGATGATGCTATGACCAATCTTCCCACGCGCGTCTCAGGACTGGATCTTGACGATCATTACATTTACGGAGCAGCTCAGCAGCGCGGTTTGGTGATTTACAGCAAAGAAGATTACAGCTTCGTAAGCGAGATCGGCCTTTACGGTGAAGCTCAAAAGCTGGTGGTTCGTGATGGCTATGCCTATGTAGCCTGCCGTCAGGGCGGTCTGCAGATTGTGGATGTGCGCAATCCGCACAATCCTGTAAGAGTCTCGGGCTACGTTACTTCTGGCCATGCCAACGAAATAGATTATCATAATGGAACTGTGGCGCTTTCTTCCGGCGGTGGCGGTGCTTATGTTTTTGACGTAAGAAATCCTGCTGCACCTGTCTTGATGCAGCGCGTAACAGAGGTTGGCTACTGCAATGCGGTCAAGTTCAAAGGTGATGTCCTGGCCATAGGCAGCAGAGACGACGGCATATTCTTTTACAAAATTAAATAATGAATAAAGCACTTCAATAGAAGAAAAATATCAGGGACCTGGACTTTAAGTGCTTCAGGTCTCTTTTTTGATTACGGCAGTGAGACCTAAAAAGGGGATAAAGATGAAAAAAATGATCTTAATATGTGTGATAGTTAGCGCAATGGCACTACTTTTTGCCATAAATCCGGTGCAAATTCAAGAATCCCGGGGGCAGAGTCTTACTTTGAAATTCACGGCTCCCGAACTGGAGCTTTCCTCTCAAAAAGTGGGTACACAGGATTTTCACGTCTTGAAAATGGCCTCTGCAATGTCTTCACCGGAGCCCAGCCATCCGGAATTGCCTGTCTTCACCACCAGCATTATTCTGCCTGCTTCGGGTTCCTTTACTCTCTCTGTGCAGCCCCTTAGGCAAAGCAAGCTGCCCGGCATTCATCCCCTGCCCGTATTTGCTGATGAAGATGATAAGAACGAGTATGATCTATCCAAATATTACTCTGCCGACCTGCAGCCGGTGGTGCAAAGCTCTGGCATAGAAGTGCTCAGAGACTTCCGGATTTTGAGCCTCAGCATCCATCCCGTCCAGTGGGATGCCCAAAGCAGCGAACTTACGGTGTATGACGAAATTTCTATTCAACTGGATTTTACCGATGAAGCAAGTGACACAGACATGCCTGCTTACACCAGTTATTCTCCTGCTTTCAGAAACATCTATGCCGCCAATCTGATCAATTTTGATGATTACAGATATCTAAATTCGGCTAACGATTATGGCCGGATTCTGATGATCCGTGCCAATAACTCCAATGCCGTATATCTTATGATGATCGAGAATTTTGCGAATTGGAAGAGGATGAAAGGCCACGAGGTCAATCTGGTCAATGTTCAATCAGCCGGATCATCCAGCACGGCTATCAAGAATTATATTCAGGCCCAATATGATGACCCCAATACCCGGCCGGATTATGTAATCCTGATCGGGGATACCCCTCAGATTCCCACCTTCTACGAAAGTTACTCAGGCTACAGCGGAGAAGGGGACTATCCTTATACCTTTCTGGCCGGAAACGACACGCTGGGCGATGTCTTTATTGGTAGAATCTCGGTGGAGACTGTAGATCAATTGGCCACAGTGCTGGAAAAGACCTACCGTTATGAAAGGGATATCAATAACGACATTAATGCCGCCGCTTGGTTAAACCGCATTTTACTCATCGGAGACCCCGGTACTTCGGGCATCTCTTGTGTGTATAACAGCAAATATATCAAAGAATTAGCAGAGATGGTGCACCCTGATTACAGCTTTATCGAAAACTACACCGGAGGATATTCATCTACCATTAATTCCGGGTTCAATCAAGGTGTGAGCTTCTTTAGCTATCGCGGCTGGCTGGGCATGAGTGGCTGGAGTCCCAGCGCATCCCTGGTCAATAACCCCCGTTTCCCACACGCTATGATTCTCACCTGCAGCACCGGTAATTTTGCCGGTTCAGGCGTAGCCACCTCTGAGGCTTTGATAAGGCTGGGTACTTCCGCCAATCCCAGCGGTGCAGTCACTGCCGTCGGCATGGCCACCACCGGCACGCATACTATGTTCAATAATGCCCTCAATTCTGCGATGTTCAATGGCATCTTTGCCCATAATATGCGCACCATGGGAGAGGCTCTCTTAAACGGTCGTCTTTTTACCCAAGGACTCTATGGCAGCACTCACAGCGTCAAGGCAAACAGTTCTGCCCATTGGTGCAATCTCATGGGAGATCCCAGTATGGAAGTCTTTGTGGGCATTCCGGGCAGTCTGCAAATTGAAGCTCCGGATTCTTTGGCCTTGGGCAGCACGATGCTGGAGATCAGAATTTTTGATGATAGCTACAATGGACTTGCCGATGTAAGCGTTACTGCCTTCAGTACGGCAAATACACAGCTTGCGGCCCGGGGTTACACCGATGCCGAAGGTTACGTAAACCTCTTTATCGGCTCCGGCATGCAAGGGAATCTTACGATCACGGCAGCCAAGCCGGATAAGAAACCCGCTTCCCACACGGTGTACGCCGCGGAAGGTGGTATCGTATATTACGACAAGATCTTATATGATGATGGCGAGCATGGCTCCAGCGGAAATTCAGACAGCTTTGCCCAGGCCGGTGAAACCATCGCCCTGATGCTGGCTGTGAGGAATACTTCAGCCACAGCTTTGACCGGAATCAACGCAAGTGTATCCTGTGAGGATGAATATATCCAGTTACAGACCCAAACCATTAGCTTTGGCGATATCCCCGCCTCCGGACACTTGATGGCCAATGAGGCGGTGCTGATGACTCTGCCTTATGATCTGCCGGCTCAGCATAATATCCGTCTGGTCTTTGAATTTAGCGATGCCCAGGGTGGTAATCACGTGTTTCCCATGCACATAAGTGCTTACAACGCTTTTTTGAAAGTGGAGCAAACCATTATCCTTGCCGGTGGTAACGAGATCCTGGATCCCGGTGAAACAGGCACGCTTCAACTGGGCATTCGCAACCAATCTGTAGCCTCTGTAAATGATGTCTCAGCCCGGCTCTTTTCTTTGAACGATCTGGTGCAGGTGGAGCAGGATGAGGCTTATGTGGGCAGTATTGTGGCAGGCTCCATGACCTATGCTCTTCAAAGTTTTGAGGTTCTGGCGCGCTCTCTGCTTATCCCCGGGATGCAGATTCCTCTGAGGGTGCATCTGAGTAATGACACAGGTTTTGCGCAGGATGCTTTTTTCAATATAAGCATCGGCAGCGTGGCTCAAACTACGCCTTTGGGTCCGGATAGCTATGGCTATTTTATCTATGACGAAAGTGATACAGCCTTTGAGGATTGCCCCAGCTTTGAGTGGATTGAAATTAATCCAGCCCAAGGGGGAGGCGGCACTTTACTGAGCACCTTATACGATCCCGGCACGTCAAACGACGAAGGCGACCAAAATGGCAGCACCGCTCTGGAAGTGGTAAATCTGCCCTTTGACTTCAATTTTTATGGCGAAACTTATGATCAAATTACCGTGTGTGTAAATGGTTTTATCGTGATGGGCATTACGGAAAATCCTGAATTCAGAAACTGCCGGCTACCTTCAGGAATCGGGCCGGCGCCCATGATCGCTCCTTTCTGGGATGATCTTATCATCATCAGTGATGCCGGAATCTATCAATATTATGATGCCGGAAATCATAAATTCATCATCGAGTATTACAAGCTGCGTAATGGATACGACCGCACCTCACTGGCAACTTTTCAGGTGATCTTCTATGATCCTTTGTATCATCACACCAGCTTGGGTGATGGCAAGATCAAGATTCAGTACAAAGACTTTAATAACGTGGACGTAGGCGGTAGCGGATATGTGCCCAGGCATGGAAATTATGCCACCATCGGCATCAAAGATCACACTAATACCCGTGGCCTGGAATATAGCTTCAATAATCTATATCCCACTGCGGCGGCGCCTCTTAGCAATAATTCGGCGCTCCTGATAAACACTGTGCCCATCTTGCACGAAAATCCCTATCTGCTGGTGCAGGATCTGATCATCAATGATCCCAATGGCAACGGAATCGTAGAACCCGGAGAAACTGTCGAGCTGGGAATCCGTCTGATCAATCAGGGTCTCAATACCGCAGAGGATGCCACAATCAGCGTGAGCCTGGATCATCCTCATGCTCAATTGACCAATAGCACCAGCGCCTATCCCCAGATCCCCGGTGACAGCGGAGCGGTAAACATTTTGCCCATTGGCCTTGTCGTGAGCGAAAACTGCCCTGATGGCAGCCAGCTTCAGCTGATGGTACATGTGGAAACTGGTGACGCTGCCTGGGTTTATCCCGTCTCGGTAACTGTGCATAAACCGGCAATAACGATCAGCAGCTATTATATGAATGATGCCCAGGGCAATGCCAATGGCTTGGTGGATCCCGGAGAAAGCTTTGATCTGGTGGTCAATTTTGCCAATACAAACGCAGTGGATGCTTACAATATTACCGCCAACATCATGAGTATGTCCGAGCATGTCACGATTTCAAACCCCGGCCTGATCTTACCCAAAGTCTCAGCCGGCGGCGTGACCCAGGCAAAATATGAAATCAGCATCTCACCCCAGGCGCCTTTGGGCAATAACTTAAGCTTTTATCTTACCTATCTGGGAGACCTCGTTCCTGCCACAAACGATCGCCTGTTCATCAGCATCGGCACCACCGGCATGAGCCAGGATTTTGAAAACGACAATGGCAATTTCCAGCCGGTTCCTGTCAGCAACGGCTGGGAGTGGGGGAGCTCCAGCGCCGTGCCCGCGCATAGCGGTACCAAACTTTGGGGCACCCGCCTGAATTCCAATTATAGCGCCAATGCAAACTACACCTTGAGCACTCCCTCCATCTATATCGGTGCAGATTTCGGCTTGGAGTTTTGGCACTATTTTGAAACGGAAGCGAATTATGATGGCGGCAATGTTCAAGTTTCCACAGATTCCGGCAGCACTTGGCAAGTGCTGCAGCCCGCTGGTGGCTACACAAATGCACAGCTGAATTCCTTGAATGGGCCTGGATTTTCCGGCAGCAGTAATGGCTGGATCAAATCCACTTTTCCGCTCTCTGCTTATGGCAATCAGAGTGTGAAATTCCGCTTTGTTTTTGCCTCCGATGGCGGTACTCATAATCAGGGCTGGTTTATAGATGATGTGCGCACCTCCGGGTATCTGGAATATGCCGGCAAGATCAGCGGGCAGGTCCTCAGCTCCAACCCCGATATCGATTTTGCAGAGATCCGCATCAGCAGCACTGAAGCAATCTCAGCCATAGCGAATGCAGACGGCTATTTTGACCTCTATCTGCCCATGGGCATGCAATATGTCTCAGCCACCGGTGAAGGCTACCACAGCATGGATCCTGTGGCAATCGGGCTGAGCGCTGAATCTGCAGTGGCAGTTCAGGATTTCTATCTGGCTTATCTCAAGCCCGCCTCCACTGTGGCTTATGTGCTAAGCGAAAGCTATCTGGCTTTGAGCTGGGAAGCACCCCAGGATCCGGAATATGAAGTATTGGCATACGAGGTTTACAGACGCTTTGGTGCTGCTGCCTTTGAGCTGGTCAGCACTTTGGAACAGTCTCCGTATTCGGAAACTCTGGATATTCACGGAGAATATAAATACTACATTCGCGCTGTCTATGCTGAAGGCAAATCCAAACCCACTGCTACTCTGGGCTTTCATTGGGGTGGAGTGGACAATCCCGAGCAGCCCTTACCCCCTGTTATTACCCATCTGGAGGGGAACTATCCCAATCCTTTCAATCCCAGCACCACGATCTGCTTTACCCTATCAGATGCCTCACCGGTGCGTTTGTCCATCTATAATCTGAAAGGGCAAAAAGTAAAATCCCTGCTGAATGAAAGTCTCAGCCCCGGCACCTATCGTAAAATTTGGAATGCCAGGGACGAGCGCGATCGTCCCGTGAGCTCCGGAATCTATCTGATCAGACTGGAAACCGCCAACGCTGTCTTTAGCCAAAAAGCTATGCTGATGAAATAGGCTACCTTAGCTGGATTCATCCCCTTTGCCCCAACTTGCTTTAATTCAAGCTCGAGTCGAAACCATATTAAAACCTAATTCAGTAAACAAGTAAAAAGGTTGCGGGGCAAAACCGAAAGCGAAGGCATTCAGCCGAAGACCGGAATAATGTCAGTACTGTCTTTATAATCACACGTTCTATAAAAACCTCATTATTGATGAAGTCGCATCGCAGCGCAATACATTGTCTAAGTGGCGTTGTATATGAGGACAAAGCTGCTTATTAGGAATTATTTGTTTGCAGCACCAGTGTCAGGGTTAAGTACAATATCAGCTTTCTCTTGGGGTTTACATGATTTTATGAATTCTATCCAGTGGATTTGATCCTTTCTCCCTCCCTGAAGAGCATCAATCATATCTTTATCTACC
>CAXZAB010000081.1:0-9175 GCA_964293715.1 uncultured bacterium
TATCTACCCTTAATCAAGCGTTAATTCTTAACGCTTGATTAAGGGTAGATAGATATGTGATCAAGTCTCTCAAATGAGAAAGGAGAACCCAAGAATGCTGGTTTATCTGTGGTGGATGAAAAAGACTCTCTTTCAAACTAAGCAGATAAACCCCTCTATCCCAAGTTGATGTCTAAAATCTCGATATTGATTTTAGTTGACTCAGATATCCATTTGAATTTTTCAGTGACCCTTTATAAAGATGGAGGAATGCTTGCCAGAGATTTTCATTGACACAAAATCCCTATATGAGAATATGGCACTAAATGAAGCCGTCTGCTTCTGCCTTACTGCCTTTAGTGTGCTCGTAAGGCTCAAAAAGACTGAATATCAGTACTTAAATTTGCTATGAAACGGGCGGAATATCCATGTGGAAATTTCGCCCGTTTCATTTTAACCGGTAAAGAAGGAGGTTCTTATAATCCGGATTAAGCGTTTCAAGGCCAGGACTAAAGAAGTCGTGCCGAAAGAAAGAATTAACCATCAGATCACAGTGGACAAAGTTCGCCTGATCGATGCTGATGGCAAACAAATCGGTGTATTGCCCATACGCGAAGCTCAGCGTAAGGCAGATGAAGCAGGATTGGATTTAGTGGAAATATCGCCCAGTGCAAATCCGCCTGTATGCCGACTTTTGGATTTTGGTAAATACTATTTCCAAAAGGAAAAGAAGGCTCGTGAAGCCAAGAAAAGACAACATGAAGTTGAGGTAAAGGAGATCAAATTTGGCCCTAATACCGAAGAACATGATTATAACTTCAAGAAAAACAACGCGATAAAGTTTTTAAAACAGCACAACAAGGTGAAATTCACCGTCCGTTTCAGAGGTCGTCAGATGGCGCATAAGGAATTGGGATACAGGATATTGGACAAGATCAAAGCTGATCTGGCCCATCTCGCTGATGTTGATCAGGAACCGGTGAGCGATCGTAATTTACTTTCGATAATTGTCTCGCCCAAAAAAGATATTGATCGCATCGTGGAAAATCCCCCTCCAGCTTTAGCTGCTGAAGAAATTCCCGAGACCCCAGAGACAGAGATTAAAGAGAGCTAACAGCATATAAACCCAGCCGGGCCTGCACAAAGCATCCTCCGGCTGTGATGATATAGATTAATTCGAGGAGATATAAAATGCCAAAGATCAGAACAAATCGATCTGCCGCTAAGCGCTTTAAGCTAACCGGCACTGGGAAAATAGTACGCCATCATGCAAAGACTGGCCATATCAAGACTAAAAAATCCCCAAAATTGAAACGTCACCTACGGGACAGCGCAATCGTCGCCAAATGTGATGAGAACAGAATTTACCGTATGTTGCGTAAGAAGTAAAGGAGAATATGAATGCCAAGATCTAGAAATAACGTAGCAGCCCATCGCAGAAGAAAGAAATATATGCTTTCTGCCAGAGGCTACTTTGGTCGCAGAAGCAAGACTTATCGTATCGCGCGTCAGACTGTTGAACGCGGGATGGCCTTCTCCTTTGCTCATCGTAAACTTAAAAAACGCCAGTTCCGCAGCCTGTGGATTACCCGCATAAACGCTGCCTGCCGTTTGAACGACATGAGTTATAGCCGGTTTATCAATGGGCTGAACAAGTCCAATATTGAGATAAATCGCAAAACCTTGGCACATCTGGCCTGGCATGATGCTGAAGCTTTTGCCCGCCTGGTGGAAATCGCTAAAAGCATCTAATAAGAAAACACGAGCAAGTAAGCCCCAATTGGGAGCGCTTGCACAGTAATATAGAAAAGCGGTTTAATGACAAAAACCGCTTTTTATTTATCAAAGATAAGCTATAGATAAGGATAAAACATTGCAAGAACAGCTTGAACTTCTCCTCAAAGAAGCGGAGCAAGAGATTGCCCAGTGCTCCGGCGCCAACGATATACTGAATACCAAAGCGAAATATTTGGGCAAGAAAAGCTTGTTGAATGGCCTCTACGGTAAAATGAGAGAGCTTGATCCAGCGGATCGTCCGGCTTTTGGCAATCAATTAAATGTAATTCGCCAAGAGATCGAGACTGCGATCAACGCCCGCGCCAAGGCCATCAAAGAAAGCTCCTGGGAAAAAAGCCGGGTTGATTTTGATGCCAGTATGCCTGGAATCGCTGTGGGACGAGGGGGCTATCACCCCTTGAGCATAGTTCGTCGCCAGATCGACGATGTCTTCATTAGCATGGGTTTTGAGATAGCCGAAGCCAATGATATCGAGGACGAATTCCACAATTTTGACGCTCTTAATACCCCCCAGGATCACCCTTCCCGCAATCTGGCAGATACCTTCTATGTGGAAGGTGGAAAATTGCTGAGAACTCAGACTTCCACTGTGCAGATCCGGGTAATGGAAAAACATAAGCCGCCCATCCGGATTATTTCTCCCGGACGCTGCTATCGAAATGACAAACCTGATCCTTCGCACTCACCCGTCTTCCATCAGGTGGAAGCTCTGGTGGTGGACAAAGGCATCAGTATGGCTGATCTAAAGGATACCCTGCAAAATTTTGCCAGCATCATGTTTGGCGCCGCCGTTAAAAGCCGGATCAGGCCACATTTCTTTCCTTTTACCGAGCCTTCTGCAGAGATGGATATTTCCTGCGTGGCTTGTGGTGGCAAGGGCTGCCGGGTGTGTAAACAGTCCGGTTGGCTGGAAATGGGGGGCGCCGGAATGGTGGACCCCGCTGTCTTCGATATCTTGGGCATAGATTCGGAGATCTACACCGGATTTGCCTTTGGACTGGGCATCGAACGCATTGCCATGCTCAAATACAATATTCCTGATATGCGAATTCTCTTCGAAAACGACCTCAGGATGCTAAGACAATTCAAAGGAGAGCTATAATGAAAATCGCATTATCATGGTTAAAAAACTATCTGGAACTGGATGGGCTGGAGACGCAACTCTCTGACCTGCTCACTTTTGCCGGCATCGAAGTGGAAGGCATACAAGAGCTGCCCGCCTTTGGTAACATGGTGATCGCAGCAAAGGTAGTCTCTGCCGAGAAAGTGCCTAAGACAGATCATTTAAAGCTCTGCTCGGTAGATATCGGGGAACATTCTTATCCTGAGAAAGATGATAACAATCAAATTCAAGTAATATGCGGCGCTCCGAATTGTACTGCGGGTATGATGGCTATACTGGCTCTGCCTGGTACGCAGCTTAAAGATATGAAGATTGAAAAAGCTAAGATCCGGGGGATAGTGTCTCATGGTATGCTCTGCTCAGAGCGCGAGCTTGGCCTTTCTGAAAATCACGGCGGGATTATAAGCCTTCCTGCTGATACGATGGTAGGCACTTTGGTTGATACGCTGTATGAATTACCTGATTGTGTTTTCGAATTGGAGATTACGCCCAACCGTAGTGATCTTTTGGGTTATGTAGGAATAGCCAGAGACCTCTCTGCCAAACTTTTACGGCCGGTGCTCAAGCCTAATGTGCCAGAGCTAAAGATCGGCAAACCGGAGCTCAAGCTGGGCCTGAAAAACCTTGAGCCTAAGCTTTGTCCTCGCTACACAGCCCGTGTGATCAAAGGCATCACAATCAAAGAATCCCCGCTTTGGCTGAAAACGGCTCTGCTCAAAAGCGGTCTGAGACCGATCAATAACATCGTGGATATTACAAATTACATGATGTTGGAAAGCGGACATCCTCTGCATGCTTTTGATTATGACAAACTGGCCGCAGAAGATGAAGCTCAGGGGCACCCTGATATCGTGGTGCGCACCGCTCATAACAAAGAAGAATTTATTGCCCTGGATGGTAAAAAATATATCCTGGACGGCGATGAGCTGGTAATAGCTGATGGCAAAAAGGCCTCTGCTTTGGCAGGGGTAATGGGTTCGGAGTATTCCGCGGTAAGCGAACAGACGGTGAATATCGTCTTGGAAAGCGCGGCTTTTCATCCCGGATCGATCCGCAGGACTTCCTATAAACACAAGCTCAGCACGGATTCTTCCTATCGTTTTGAGAGACATCTTCCTGCCCAAACTGCTGCTGAAATCAGCGACCGGGCTGCTGCTCTGATCTTAGAGCTGGCCGGAGGAACGATTTGTGGAGATTTAATAGACAGCTATCCTCTTCATGATAAAGAGATTACTCTGGGAGTACGCCCCCGTAGGTTTGAGTCCTTGATAGGCTATACCTTGCCCAACGATGAGATTCGCAATATTTTGGTAAACTTGGGCTTCACCTTCATCAAATATGGAGATTTCAAGCCGGGCCTCATTGACAATGTGGAAGACATACCTGCTTTGCTAACCAAAGGTGTGAAGGGGCAAGAGTCCGAATTTATCGAAATTCAGGATGATAGCTTTACTCACTATTACCAGATTCCAGTTTACCGTAAAGATATCACTCGTGAGGCAGACATTTTGGAAGAGCTGGCCCGGTTGGCTGGCTACGACAAAGTGCCGCAAAAGACCATTTTGGGGCAGGTGATGGATCGTCATGCTTACAAGATTCAGAATCAAGCAGCTGACTGGATCGTGGCCTACGGTGCTTACGAAACTCTGAACTATAGCTTTACAGATCCCGCTCAGATGCGACTTCTGGGCTATCAGAATGAAGATATCAACTATATCCAACTGCTGAATCCCCAGAACTCAAATCAATCCGTGATGCGGGTCTCGCTATTGCCGCAATTGCTTACCAATCTGGCTTATAACCTGAATCATGCCGAGCGGGATGTGAAACTCTTTGAACTGGGTAAAGTGTATCTGAAACACGAGAGCAATCACCATGAGCCCAAGCATTTAAGCGCTATCTTTACCGGTAAGGTGAATGCTGAGCACTGGCAACAAAAAGCAGCTCAGATCGATTATTACTGGACCAAAGGTTGCTTTGAAGGCTTGCTTTCCAGGCTGAGAATCAGCTTTGAGGCTAAAGCCTGTGAGCTGCCTTATCTGATAGCCAAAGAATCGTCTTCTTACTATCATGAAAAGACATTATTGGGCAGTTTCGGCAGGATAAAACCTGCGGTGCTTCAGGCCTGGGGCATTGATGCCAATAGCCTGGGGCAGGACGTCTGGACCCTGGATTTTGAACTGGAAAATCTGATCACACTCACCCAAAATGCCGGAATGGAATATCAGGAAATACCCAAATTCCCTGCCGTGGTACGTGATCTTTCTTTCTTAATTTCGGATCAATATGGTTATCTGGATTTACGCAGCAGTATCATGGCTCTAAATACTAATGTTATCAGAGAAGTAAAGGTCTTTGATGAATACCGGTCCAAGCAGATTCCAGAAGGTTTTAGGAGCCTCAGCTTGCATATAATAATCCAAGATCAAGAAAAAACATTGACAGATGAACGCGTTGATGAGCTAATGGCTTTAGTGCATAAAACACTTACAGAAAAATTTGAAATTACAATGAGGTAAGTATGGAAAGTCCAATTGTAAATCTGCAGCAGAGACTACAGAAATTGATTGATCAATATACTATAAATAAAAAGGAATTGGATGAGCTGAAGATAAACCATACTCAGCTTAAGAATGAGAATACCCAATTGCTGAGCCAAATAGAGGATTACTCCGCTTTGTTAACTGATACGGATAATACTCTGAAGAGCCTTGAAAATGAACATCAAAATTTGAAAACTAAGCATGACGAAATGGAAAAGATGCTCTTTGGTGTAGAGAGCTTTGCCGACGACGCCATCAAGAAAATCGATGATATCTTCCCCAAAATCGGGGATAGTGAGCAATAAATGAGATCCGTAGAGGTGGAGATATTTGGCAGGTTGTTTCGCTTAAGAAGCGACAATCCCACTCGCACCTTAAAGATTGCTGAAGATATCTCAGAAGAGCTAAGAGAGCTCTATGAAAGTTATGAGCATCTGGATTTTTCACGATTACTGCTGCTGGCCTGTTTTCAGCGCGAAGAGAAATTGCGCATTGCAATGGACGAAAATCAAAAGTTGAAAACTGAACTAAGCCGGGTAAATCAGATGCTGGAAGATATAGTGAGTATATAAAATATGCCTGCGGAATTCGTGATATGGATTGCATAAAAGCCAAAGAATAACTAGGGAGTCGAGCCATGGGTGGCGTGCATGCCGGCTAGTTCCGGATCCACAATGCTCATAAAGTAGATTCCCACCTGCAATGTGGCTTTGATTAAAGTCAAACATACACGGTTCACGCGGGCCTTTAATTCTGCTTCCCGAATTGTTCGGGAGCGTAAATAGATCGAACTAAGGAAATAGCATTATGCAGAACGCATACATAACAGGTGCCATCGCTTTTGCCGTGGGCTTTCTGCTTGCTTTGGTGATATATCTGATCAAGCGCAATGGCGCCTTTAAAGCGGTATCCCAAGCTACAGAGATTGCGGAAAATATAAAAAGAAATGCAACAAAAGAGTCTGAGGTCGCCAAGAAAGCGGCTTTGGTGGAAGCACGTGAAGAATGGTTCAAACAAAAACGTATTTTTGATGAAGAAGTAAAAGAGCGCCAACGTGAGCTCAGAGCTCAGGAAAAGAAATACAATGAGCGTCTGGGCAGCTTGGATAAACGGCTGGATTCCTTGGATAAAAAGGAAAACAACCTAACTGAACAAGAACAGAGAATCAAAGGCAAAGATGATGAACTGCAGAAGAAAAAGCAGGAAATCGAAAGCATTATAAACGAACAAAAGAGCAAGCTGGCCGAGGTGGCAGGCCTTTCCCGTGAACAGGCCTTAGAACGTCTGCGCCAGGAACTGATCGCCACAGCGCGTCAGATGGCAGCTAACGATGCCAAACTCACCATCGAACAGCTCAAGCTGGATACAAACAAGAAAGCCATCGAGATCCTTTCCACCGCCATTCAACGGATGGCTGTAGATCATGTCTCCGAAAGTACCGTATCGGTCGTGTCCCTGCCCTCAGATGAGATGAAGGGGCGCATCATCGGTCGCGAAGGCAGAAACATCCGCACCTTTGAAAAAGCCTCAGGAGTGGACCTTATTATAGACGATACTCCGGAAGCCGTGGTGCTTTCCTGTTTCGATCCTGTGCGCAGAGAAATAGCCCGCCTGGCTTTGGAAAAGCTGATCTCCGATGGCAGAATCCATCCCGGACGCATCGAAGAGATCATCTCCAAAACCAGCAAGGAAATGGATGAAACTCTCATCAAGATTGGAGAAAAGGCAGTATTGGAGACCAATATTCACAATATCTCGCCCAATCTGATCAAGGTCCTGGGGCGTCTGAACTATCGTACTTCCTATGGACAGAATGTCTTGCAACACTCCATTGAAGCCGCCTGGATCTGTGGTATTTTGGCAGCAGAGCTGGGTTTGGATCAAGAAATTGCCCGTCGTGCCGGAATGCTGCATGATATCGGGAAAGCCGTGGATCATGAATTTGACGGCACTCACGCCATCATCGGTGCCAATCTGGCCCGCAAAAACGGTGAAGGCAAGCTGATCGTAAATGCCATCGAAGCTCATCACGAAGAAGTGGAAGCCTTATCGGTTTATGCTGCTTTGGTACAGGCTTCAGATGCCATTTCCGGAGCCAGACCTGGAGCTCGGCGAGAGATGCTGGAAACCTATATGCAACGCCTGGCCAAACTGGAAGAGATAGCCAATAAAGTCGATGGTGTGAATAAATCTTATGCCATTCAAGCCGGCAGAGAGCTGCGCATCATTGTGGAGCCCTCCATGGTGGAAGAAAACCAAACTCCGCTGTTGGCTGCTGAGATTGCCGCCTCCATCGAGAAACAAGTGCAGTATCCGGGACAGATCAAAGTAACCGTGATTCGAGAGACACGCCAAATCGCAATGGCGAAGTAAATGATAATTCTCTTTATTGGCGATATCTTTGGCAAACCCGGCAGACTGGCTCTGCTCAAGCATTTGTCTGGACTTATCGACCGATACAAGAGCGATTTTGTAATCGTAAATGGTGAAAACCTGGCCGATGGCCGGGGGATCACCGAAAAGACCCTAAGGCCTCTATTAAGCAATGGGGTGGATGTGATTACCAGTGGTAATCATCTTTGGGATCGTGAGGAAGGGCTGGAGTATATTGCCCAGGAGCCCAGAATCGTACGACCAATGAACTATCCGCCCATGGCACCGGGAAACCTGAATTACATAGCCCGCAAAGATGATCTGAAGCTCAGCGTCGTCTGTCTTACAGGTCAGGTCTTTATGCCGCCTTGTGATTCTGCCTTTCAGACTTTTGATGATTTCTGGGAGAGCACAGACCAAGCGCTGCCCCTGTTCATAGATTTCCATGCCGAATCTACCTCTGAAAAACGAGGCTTCGGTTGGCATGTGGATGGCAGGGCTTCTGCTATGATTGGCACCCACACTCATATCCAGACTGCTGATGAGGAGATCCTGTGCGAAGGCACTGGCTATCTCACGGATGCTGGAATGACAGGTGCTCACGACAGTGTAATAGGAGTGAAAAAGGAAATCATCCTGGAGAAATTCAGAACATCTGTACCCCGCCGCTTTGAAACTTCGGATCAGGGGCTCATGATAAACGGCGTTGTGGTGGAAATAGATTTGATTTCGCGCCAAACTACCCGCCTTCAGCGTATAAGATTTGCAGTGGAGGAGTAGATGCAAAAAGAATTAAGGGGCAAACCAATCGCCCTGGCTATCAACAGGGTCACCAATACCCTGGTTAAGAAGTATGATCTTTGTCCCACCATGCGCCTGATCCAGGTGGGGGAGGATTCGGCTTCTTCCTATTATGTACAAAGCATCGTTAATAAAGCCGCTAATCTGGGTTGTAAAACTGAGCTGCTGTCTTTGCCCAAGACCGCGAGTGAAGAGGAATTGAGCGCTGCCATCAAGATTGCCAATGAAGATAGCAATATTCATGGCATCATGCTGCAAAAGCCTCTGCCCAAAACCATGCATGACGGTATCATCAATATGAGCATTGATCCTGATAAAGACATCGATGCTCTACATCCGCTGAATTTAGGCAAGATTCTCATGCAAGAAGATGGTTTTTTGCCAAACACTCCAGCGGCGGTTTACTACACTCTGAAGTACTATGATATCGATCCCATGGGCCAGAATGTAGTGATTTTAGGACGTTCAAACGTGGTAGGCAAACCCCTGGCCAATATGCTGTTATGGAAGAAACCCTATGCCAACGCCACAGTAACTGTTTGCCACAGCCGCACCCGCT
>CAXZAB010000082.1:0-9103 GCA_964293715.1 uncultured bacterium
CAGAGGCCATCTCTGGCACATTGTGGATATGTTCATAATCATTGGAATCTATCATACTGATACGATAGGTGTAGTGCGTGCCATGGGGAAGTTCCAGATCCCAGTATTCATAGCTGTTACTTCCGCCTGCCAGCATGGGGTTATCCACATAATTATCGATCATTTCCCAATCGGAGTCTTCAGTCTTGCGATAGATCTTGAAGCCTTCCAATCCGCTTTGTGAACCTACTGTCCAATACAAACGTACCGAAGAGGTCATGCCGTGAGCCATATAGGTTGCCACATAAGCAGGGGCAGGAGAGGTGGTGACTTCATTTGATAAAGGAGAAAAATTACCATTCTTGTCACGAGCCCGAATTTTGAAGTAGTACTCAAAATTGCTGTTAAGGCCTGTTACATTGATGGAGTCAAAAGCCTGGGAAGCGAGCTTTATGTCGTTAGCCCGGTCAAAGATTTCATAATTGTCTAACCCAATAGGCTCGGTGGCATAGAGTATTTCATAGCTGTCAAAGTCATAGGCATCACTTTTATCCCAGCCCAGGGTCACAAAATACATGGAAGAATTGACCACAGTGAGGTTATCCGGAGTGGGGGGGACCAGGCCATCATCCATGGCAAACATATCATCCAAAAGGCTTTCCAGATCGATCACCCAGCGTGAATAATACTGCCTGAAAGTGGTGAAGAGATTATCAAAATCCCATTTGCCTTCGTCTTCGTCCCAGCCGTAGAACCATTTGTAGTTATTTTCGGTCTCATCGTAGGCATTGGGCAGTTCATCCATCTCTATATGGAACCAAGGATCAAAGACATCATAATCATTCGTACCGCTTAAGGTGTAAAGTGACTGCTGACTCTGGGCATATCCGGGCAGATCAATGTTACTATTCACCGGATATTCCACTTCGCCATCGGAGAAAATGAAATCATGGATGCTGTAATTTACCGCATAATATTGATTCAGAAATACGTCCTCATGAGCGCCAATGGTATTGGCCGGGATCATCAGATGATCGCCCTTATTGATGAGGTCATTCTTCAGACTGCTGAGATCACGAATGGGAAGATTAGGACAATTTCTGCCATTACCGGCAGATAATTGAGTATCTGTATAGCCCACATGGCGATTCCAGTCATAAGAGTGGATTTGCACAGAGAATTCCCGGCGATTATAATCAGCGCGGATTTTATCGGCAAATCTTTTGTAAGCTACATTAAAAGGATGATTTGGCACCCTGGTGGGGTCACTCAAAGATTTTGCATTGGTGTAAGAGCCATAATTTGTCCACCGCACTTCCCGGCCTGTACCGGAAATCAAAAGATACGATGCGTCCCAAAGTGTAAAAGCATCATAGCCCATGATGGGAGTAGGGAAGTCATCGTTGGGATGGGGCGTGGATACGATGATCGGTCTGCTGCTATCGGGGCTGTAAACATAAAGTCCCCACGCGTAATCAAAAGCACCATGTTCATCATCATAGGGATCCGCGGTACCATTATCGTCATAGTGATCCCAATTCGGGATCTCTCTGAGCATATAAAAAGTTCTGTCGGTATCGGTATCGTTAAATTCCACTACCTGATAGGGGAAACCTGCTTGCTCCACGGCGGTTTGTGCTTCATCGAGCATACCTGCCAGGAAGAGATCGATTATATTGCCCCATTGATTTAGTTCGGAAGTGGAGGGGGTGCGGTAGTTACCAAAACCGTTGGTTTGTCTGTCGTAAGGTGCGTAGATGTTATAGTTTGGGGATGCTATACCTTCTGCAATATGAGAAACCCAATTATCATAATCACAATTATCTTCACTGCCAATGAGAAACTTTTCCAGCGAAGCAGTTTCGGAAAGGAAAGCGGGAAGGGCAAACACTATTGCCAGCATCCCGAACATAAGGATTGCTTTTTTCATGTATTCTCCTATGTATTGTTAGTTATTATTTGTTACACTTCTTTTTTTTTTCAAGTAGGAAGAGAAGGCAGATTCCGTCAAGCTTTATTTAGACTTTTCTTTTTTTGTGATTGACAAAATCCAGCCTATTTGTAATAGATGACGCATCATGTATATATATAGGAGTAATATTTTGAATCATAAAAGATCAAAGGCCGTCTGGATCACTCTGCTCTTGCTAATTGCTGTAGCCGGGCTGCATGCATCTTCGTTTGCGGATACCACTGTGACTTGGCTGGCAGACAAGGGCCTCAGTCCCCGGCTGATCGTGCTCATCATTGCGATGGTGCCAATTATTGAGCTCAGAGGATCGATTCCGGTGGCCATTCTGCTATTTAAAATTCCTTGGTTGGAAGCAGTAATTATTTCTATCCTGGGGAACATGGTACCCATTCCTTTCCTGTTGCTTTTACTCGATTGGGGTTTGATGCTGGTTAGCAAGGTTCCCCTCGGCGCACAATTCACTAATTGGATTTATGAGCGCACCCGCAGAAAAGGAAAGACCATCGAGCGTTATGAAGCCATCGGCTTGATCACGTTTGTGGGCATACCGCTGCCGGGCACAGGAGGCTGGACCGGCTCTCTGGCCACGAGGATCTTTGGCATCCCCTTTTGGAAATCAATGTTTTATATCTTGCTGGGAGTATGTTTGGCCAGCGCGATCGTAACCCCTATGACTCTATTGGCAAAGGCAGCGGTACATTAATGGACAAATTGAAAACAATTTTCTGGTTGGCAGGAGAAAGCAGTGGAGATTTGCACTGTGAATTGATTATGAAGGCTCTGGCCAAGACTGGCAAACGCTATCACCATGTGGGTATTGGCGGGCAAAGAATGCAGGCTCAGGGCCTGAAGCCTCTCTTTCCCTTTGATCGTTTTGCGGTGATGGGATTTGTGGAAGTGGTCGCGCATCTTGGTTTCTTTTTGAAGGTAGAAAAAAGGATCAAAAGACTGTTTGAGGAAGCAAAGCCTGATCTGGTGATCCTGGCGGATTATCCCGGACTTAATCTGCGTATTGCGCATCTGGCGGATGAGTTCCGCATTCCGGTTCTCTACTATATTGTTCCCCAATTTTGGGCCTGGAAACATGACCGGGTCTTTAAGATCAAGGCCAGTGTTAAACACGCAGCCTGCATCCTCCCCTTTGAAGAAGAACTGCTCTCTATTCATAATATTGCCTGCACTTATGTGGGACATCCTATAGCAGAGGAGATCGAGCACAAGATGGAGCGGGATCAATTTGCCAAATTCTTCCATTTGAATGCAGGCAAAAAGTGGCTGGGTTTCTTCCCCGGCAGCCGTAATAGTGAAGTGAAAAAGATGCTGCCCACATTCCTGAAGGCAGCCAAAATGTGGGATCAAAAAGAATACGAAATCCTCATCTCAAAATCTCACGGGGTGGATCATCAGCTCTTTATGGATATGGTGTCCAATACCGGAATGCCGAATCTAAATATCATCGACGGCTACAATTATGATATGATGGAGCACTGTGAGGCTTTGGTTTGCACCTCCGGCACGGTTACTCTGGAGGCCGCTTATGTGGGTACTCCCTGCGTGATCTGTTACAAGGCAAATCCTGTGTCTTACCTCATTGGCAAACACCTGGTCCGGGTACCCCGGATAGGCTTACCCAATATCATTCTGGACAACGATGTCTTGCCTGAGCTTGTGCAACAGGATATGACCGCCGAAAATATCAATGCCAAAATATTGGAAATCCTGCCCAGCAGTCCCAGACGAGGAGTGATCTCGCTTGAGCTCAAGAAACTCAGAGCACTGCTCGGCGACAAAAAGCCCAGTGTGGAAATGCCCAAAATCATTGAGCAAATGCTGATTACCTATGGCTGATTTCTGGCGTCCTGTCTATAACAAACTGGCTTCTTATCTGTTGCGCCTCATTAAAATCACTCTCAAATTCGAGATAAAGAACCAGCCGGAATGTGAGCCCGTAGTCTATGGCTTTTGGCACCGCAATCTGATCTATGGCACCCTGCTTAGGGCGGGGGATAAGCTGGTAATAATGGTCTCTGCTTCAAAAGATGGTGAATTGATCGCCGGACCTCTGGCAGAATTAGGCTATGCCTTGGTGAGAGGATCCAGCAGCAGACAAGGCTCTGAGGCTCTGAAAGGTATTGTGCGCTATGCCCAAACTCACTCTCCGGCTATAACCCCGGATGGCCCTAAGGGACCGTTGGGCAAGGTTGAACCCGGGCTTTTTCACATAGCACTTTTAGCAAAGATCCCCATCGTAGCCGTGGCCTGTGATTCAAACAGAGAATGGATTTTCAATTCCTGGGACAAATTCCGCTTCCCCAAACCTTTTGCACGCGTAAAAATAGTGTATTCAGATCCTATATATGTCTGGAGCAAAGCGGATATCCCGGAGGCAGAAGTGCAGTTCAGAAAGTTCCTGGCAGATATGGAAAAAGAGTTTCAAGGCCTAAGCGGAAGGCAGACTCACAGGGAAGGCGTGCTCGGGAGCAGACCCAAACCAAGTTCTGATCAAAAATGAAGAATACCAAAATATTTAATCCGCTTGACAAACCAGTCCCTTCGGAAAAAACGTGTTTCATGATTTATATCTGAAATTAAGCTCTGGGAGTTATAGTACTTGAAGATTCTGTTTATTGGTTCGCACATACACGTTGTTACTAAAAGGTAAGGAAGAAATGATTTTAGCATTGGTCTTATTCTGGGGTTCATGGTCGATATTGGCCTATCATCTGTTTGGTTATGGAATTATTCTGTACATCATTAACCATTTCAAAAAGACGGAATCAAATCCTGACACGGTTATTACAAGCTACCCAACGGTTATCGTGCTTTGCGCAGCGTACAATGAAGAGAAGGATATTGAGGCCAAGATATTATCCTTTCTGGCGCTGGATTATCCTAAAGACCGCATAAAAATGATCATCGTTTCAGATGATTCTACCGATAAAACTCATGAGATCGTTTCAAAATACACCACAGACTCCAATGTTGAGCTGGTAATTCAAAAACCACGGCGTGGTAAGCCATCTGCCCACAATCTGGCTCTCCCTCTGCTGGATTGCGATTACGTGGTATCCACAGATGCAAATTCCATTTTTGATCCTGATGCGGTAAGCCTCTTAGTTAAAAAGATCTTGTCAAACCCCATGCTGGGCATGGTTTCCGGAGAATTACGGCTGGTAAAAGCCGGCAAACTGCAATCTAAAGAAGGGCTTTATTGGCGTTATGAATCGTTTCTTAAAAAGATGGATAGCGATTTCAAATCCATTATCGGTGCAAATGGTTCTATATACTTGATCCGCAGGGTGTTTTTTACTGAAATTCATCCGCAGTCTGTGGATGATTTTGAACGCACGCTGATCGTGTTGAAAAAGGGATTTCTTGCAGCATACGAGCCTCTGGCTATCGTTACTGAAGAAGAAACCGAAAAAGCCAGCCAGGAAATATCCCGTAAAACCCGTATTATTACCCGGGAATGGCAGGCCTTGCAAAGGAATAGATCCTTGCTAAACCCGTTTCGCTTTCCAGCGATTAGTTTTTTGCTGGTCTCGCATAAATTGATACGCTGGCTATTATTTGCTTTTGTCTTGACCGGATTTTTAAGCTCTGCCTTCCTGCTCAATATATGGTTTTACAAGCTAGCGTTTATTCTACAAATAGTTTTTTACGGGCTGGGCCTTATCGGTTTAAGCCTGCAGCACACTGGGATCCATATCCCGCTAACGGGTATTGCCGCTTACTTTGTGGCAATGGTATATGCTTCTGCCGTTGCGCTGAAGAATTTTATCACAAACAAAAGCTTCGGAATGTGGAAGCCCATCCGATGAGGAGTACATTAGATTCATGAATATTTTCATTACTGGCAGTAACGGTTTTGTCGGCTCACAACTGATGTGGGAGCTGGAAAATAAGGGGCACACAGTGATCGGTATAGACATCAGCGATCATTGCAATGCCACAAAGCACACTAACACCCTATCCGGTGATATACGTAAGAAAGCAGACTTAAACAAAGTTTTCTCAACATTTTCCAAGCAACATGGCAGCGGCATTGAACTTGTTATCCACTGTGCTGCAGCAAAGCATGATTTTGGCATCAAACACGAAGAGTATTTTGGTCACAATGAGTTCGGGACAAAAGTGCTTCTTGATTTTGCTACTGAACATAAGATAAACAAGCTCATCTATCTCAGTACTGTATCAGTCTTTGGACACCCCAAGGGCAAATCTGATGAAGAGACAGCCTACAATCCTGACCACCCTTATGGTGAATCAAAACTGGCAGGCGAACTCCTTACCATCGAGTGGCAAAAGCAAGATCTTACCCGTGAATTAATTGTCCTGCGACCAACCGTTATTTATGGTCCCCATAATTTTGCCAATGTGTATAATTTGATCGATGTGCTGCACCGCAGACCAATACTTACCATTGGAAAAGGCGATCATATCAAAAGCATAGTCTCTCTCAATACCATTTTAGGGATGATAAACTTTTCGCTTACATTGCTAAAACCAGGCTTTCAACATTTCAATTGTGTGGACGAGCCTTATATCTCGCTGAAGAAACTGATGCAGATTGTGGCCGATTGCCCAGGTTTTAAAATGCCGAAATTCACAATTCCCCTAAGCCTGGCGATAGGCATTGGGATGATCTTCGATATTCCGGCCAAGCTGTTTTCTATAGACCTGCCCATTAATAGCGATCGTATGCGTAAATTTGCCACGGCAACATATTTCTCTGCCGAAAAAATTCGTAAGGCAGGATATGTCCAAACCCAAAGCATTCAAGATAGTGTTTCTGAAATGTGCACTTGGTACATGAATAAACAGAACGAAAACCGTTGGTTGAAATTTCAGGCAAGAGATAACAGCACAGCCATTCCCGAAGAAAACTTCATTTTGTTGTAAAGAGGTATCTTTCATAGGATAACAGGCATTTAGACTTGGAGACATTCCTGCCAAGGCTGCCTTAGCTCATTGTAGTACAGATGCCGTGGCGATATCGTGGAAGAAATACTCTTATCGCCACGGCATCTCTATCACAAGCTATACAGAAAGGCTGTTGCAAGTCACGAGATTGGGAAGGCTAAATAATGGGATATTCAAATCAGGTTCTAAAAAACAGGGAAATGCCCGTAAATATTTGGTCTTGACAAAAGCACTTACTGCGTGATATTGAACTTCAAGTACTTTTAAGTATTTGAAGAAAGGAAAGACCATGGAATATATTGATTTCAAAAACGAAGCTAATGATTTGATAGATAAGATAGTTGAAATACGCAAACTGATGAACCTGGAGCAGAAGAAACAGGAAGTGAAAGCCCTGGAAACCGAGATGAATACACCCGGCTTTTGGGATGATCAGGAGAAAGCGCGAAAAATCAGCAAAAAGATGGCACATATCAGGGATGAAATTGTTCACATAGAGAAATTGGATGCCACCCAAGACGAACTGGAGACTTATATTGTCTTTTTGGACGAAGAATTTGGGCAGGAATTATTTGATGAGGCCATCCAGGCTCTGGGACGCATTAGTCGATTTGTAGAAAAATCCGAGATAGAAGTCCTGCTGAATGGAGAATACGACCGTAATGACGCTATCTTTACCATTCATGCCGGTGCCGGAGGCACTGAAGCCCAGGATTGGGCGCAGATGCTGCTGCGCATGTATATGCGTTGGGCCGAAAATAGCGGCTACACTTTCACTGTGATAGACAGCCAGCCCGGGGAAGAGGCTGGACTCAAAAGCGCCACCGTAGAAATTACCGGAAATATGGCCTTTGGCATGCTCAAAAGCGAAACTGGCATTCACAGGCTGGTACGCATCAGTCCCTTCAATGCGCAGGGCAAAAGACAGACCTCATTTGCCTCTGTATTTGTGTACCCGGAATTTGACGATGACATCGAGGTCGAGATCGATACCAATGATCTGAAAATAGATACCTACAGATCCAGCGGAGCGGGAGGACAACATGTGAATACCACAGATTCCGCGGTGCGCATCACACATCTGCCCACAAAAATAGTGGTGAGCTGCCAAAATGAACGTTCCCAAACCCAGAACCGGGATAAGGCTATGTCCATCCTCAAAAGCAGATTGTATCAGCATTATGAAGAACTGCGCGAACAGGAAAAAAAGAGCAATGAAGCCTCCAAGACTGAAATCGGTTGGGGCAATCAGATTCGCTCCTATGTGTTTCAGCCCTATCAAATGGTGAAAGATCTCTGCACAAATCATGAAATCGGCCAGGTGGACAAAGTGATGGATGGCGAACTGGACCCCTTTATCTATGCCTGGCTCAAAATGACTGCAAAGTCGAGGATGGATGGCTAAAGATTATAAAAAGCTCTTACCCAGCCTGGATGTGAGCAGCTTGCCCCGCCACGTTGGCATCATTATGGATGGCAATGGACGCTGGGCCAAAAAACGCGGCCGGCCCCGTTTATACGGACACAGCGCCGGAGCAAAATCCATCCGGCAGGTGGTGGAGCTGGGAGTGGAATTGGGCCTGGGGTATCTCACCTTTTATGCCTTTTCCACCGAGAATTGGAACCGGCCCGAAGATGAGGTGCGGGGATTGCTCAAGCTGCTAAAGGAGAGGCTGATCAAAGAAATCCCGGAATTGAACGAGCAAAATATCTATGTGCAGTTTATCGGCTCGGGGATCTATTTGGAGCCGGCATATTTGGCAGAAATCAGGGCTGTGGCGGCCAAGACCCACCAAAATACAGGCCTGAGAGTGAATATCGCCTTCAATTACGGTGGGCGTCTGGAGATCATTGAAGCTATCAAAAGGCTCAAGCCGGAAGAGATCAACTCTCTTACGCCCGATAATTTCGGTCAGCATCTGTGGACCAAAGAGCAGCCAGATCCTGACCTCATCATTCGCAGCAGCGGAGAAATGCGGCTCTCAAACTTTTTACTCTGGCAATCCGCTTACTCAGAAATCTATGTAACTGATGTCTTGTGGCCTGATTTTGATAAAGTAGAGATGATCAAGGCTTTGCAGGAATATCAAACCCGTAATAGACGCTATGGAGGTCTGAACCGATGAAAGAACTTGGTAAACGCATCATAATTTCAGTTATTTTTATCCCGATCTTGATTTTGACTTTGTATCTTGAAGGTATACCTTTGTACCTGATGTTTCTTATTGT
>CAXZAB010000083.1:0-9054 GCA_964293715.1 uncultured bacterium
CGGTGGCTGCCGGGTAAATAGCTTGATAAAGCATCTCCAGCTCTGACCGTTCTACCCGACATGCCGGCATCATCAAAATAACCAACCCAATTCTCAAAGGGCTGCATCTGTCCATTTACATTTACGGACACTACCCAACTAACCGGTGTTGTACGTGGATTTGCTTTAAACCCATTGATAACCACCGGAGCTGGATGAATACCCCGTGCAAATTGTACCTTGTAGCCCTTGGGTTGGCTTATTGTGTGTCCTGTGTGCAACCATTCTAAACCATCATACTCAAGGATTGCCTGATCAAGATCATAGCTCCACAGGATTTGGTTTAGTTGCGAATTCGGAGCACCCTGCATGTGTGGTTCAAACAAATACCCAAGTTCATTCCAGTACTCGCCATCGGTAGCTGTCCTGTCATCCACTACGGGGAAGGAGAGCCAGTATATATTTGAAAGACTCACATCCGTGAAGTACTCTCTATGCTGATGTGGATAATAGATGGCTCCGATATCGGGAGGGGTACCGTCGGGATCTGTTTGAGGATCACCATCAATTTCGGGGCAGCCACTATTGATCAAAGGGCTTTTTATTGATTCATCCCAAAGTAGAGTGTATGTGTGATTCACTTCATCAAGTGAAATACGGGGATCACCCACACTTTGATTGTCTATAATCAGAGATTCCAATGGTTCTAAGTCAGGAAAGAAATGTGAGTAAGATAAGGGTATCCGCGCGTCACCAGTTAAAGTTAACGTAGCCGAGTTTTCATCAATAATCATAAACGGAACATCCGAGGCCCCGGTATATAGATTATCTCTGAATTCTGTGATTTTGTTTGAACTTCGGCTCATATCTCTTAAACGCTGCAGAGTCAAGATCCTCTTACAGCCGATAAAACTATTTTTTATCAAGGATGCGTGAATCTTGCGATATCTAGCTGTAAAACTGTCAAATTTGATTTCTATAGAATTATAATTATCATAGAACGTGTTTCCTTGGATATCGCATTCTGAGACGACGTGACCTAGGGATCCTCCCAAAAATCTTATGGCACTATAACTGCCTGTGCCGGTCAAGCCAATGAATGCATTATCCGTAATTTTCAAATTCCCAGAGCTCCGAAAAGATAAAAAAGAATTTTGAAATGTGTTGTTTTGTACTATTACATCTTGACTACACAAGTTCTCCATGTGAACTTGCGCATTGATGAATTCGTTATCAATTATGTCGATATATTGAAGTCCGTTGCCGAATGAAAGCGCACGTTTTCTATCTTCTGTAGGGATACGATCATGTGTGAATATATTCCCTTGGATGTACGCATGGGCAGAAACATGATCCGGACCGAAACCAGCTTGTACTCCCATAAAGACATCATAATTATGGGATCCAAGATTAAAGATGGAATTGGTTAAGTTTAGACTATCTATACTTACAGGTAATTGACGCGTACCTATAGCTATAGCTTCATTACTGTCCATAAAATGACAATTATTGATGGACAGATTTCGAAAACTGCCGTTCACTGTATGAGGCTGCACAAAGATGCCATAAAACGCTAGCGTATCTGGCTCTACAATGCGTTTAATTGTTATGCCATTTAACGACAAATCACAAAAATAGTTTCCGATTACCGATAAAACTGGAAGTGAAATATCGGGGGCAATGATCATGCAATTCTCAGGATTGTTTGATAAACTTTGAATAGTGATATCAGTAACATTATGGGGCCATACATTCCCATAGTAGTTAACCTGAAGATTTTCCAGATAACCCGATGCACTATCATAAACCAGTATTCTAACCGCTGGTCCGCTTTCGTTTACACTTAGACTATCATCAAAAGCATGATTTATGGCTCGCTGAATCGTCTCATAAGGGTGTATGCTCGTGCCATCTGCGGAAACTGGATGGGCTATAGCATCAACATACAGATCATAAGCTGACGCAGTAGCACAAAGCATGATAAAAAAGACAAACAATAAAGTTATCTTATACATTGATCCAAAAAGGATACCAGTACGGGGGAGGGGGGGGAACGAGTACAAGATTTTTCTCACTCATCATTTGTTTCTCCTTTTATTTTGGCTGGTTCTCATCTAACTCAATATACGCTTTCTGCCGATTTGGTAGCATTGAAACCAGCTCATTGCAGGATAATTCAAATCACGATTTCAAGTCAAGCTTTTTCTTTGCTATAGAGAAATTTAGCTGGTTAAAGGGTAGTTCAGCATACGTGATATCGGCATACATCTGGGATCTGGGTTCTGGGTTCTCATGAGAGTTATGTTGAAGAGGAAGGTGGTTTTGCAATCTCTAATAGTCCGTAACTCAAGGCCGTATAAAGCTCTCAGCTCTCCTGAGCCAAAAACAAAAGATCGCAGCACCAAAGCCGCGATCTTTAGAGGTTTAGAGAGCTATCTCAGCTAAAATTTATAGCTTTCCCCGTCATCCAGAGCACGGTAAAGAGGCAGGTCAAAGCGGGATTTCTGCATCTGCGTTTGTTCCCAAAAGCTGAATGGTGCCTCCAAAGCGCTCTGCCAATGAGGAACCTGGGCTTTCTTGGTATAGGCCTTCACCTCAGCGGAGGTCTCCTGCATGAGGTCGGGATAATCCATCATAGAGCTGGTCATTTTGCTCATCAGGGTATAGGTAAAAATACTGTATTTATCACCCTGTTTCTTAAGCTGTTTACCCGGAGCGCTGGCCATGGCAAAGCCTTGATTTGTGCCCAGTTTCTCTATCTTCGCGAGCGCTTTACTCTTGCTAAAGATGTTTTTGGGGAAGGGCGTTCCGGTTTGTCGGCTTTCTAAAATCATAAAAGAACGGTGGGCACGGGAAAGAGCTTCCAGGATCACATCCACGCTGATCTGGCGCTCATCAGCGTTTTTATCCTGGGCCCGGGTATAGGGAAGCAAATAGTTCCTGCCGCATTTTTGAATCGTATAACCTGCATAGTAAAAGACGGCAACGTCGTTTGTGCTCAAGGTTTTCTTGAAGTCATCGATCGCCGCAAGCATCCCGGTATAGCTCTGATCTTTGTGCAGGCTTACTTCATAATCCATTGCGGTAAAAGCATCTGCTGCCAATTGAGCGTCGTTCAGACTGCTCGTGAGCTGGTATTTATGGTATCCGCTATTGCCTATCACCAACGCTTTTCTTTGGGCAAAGGCACAAAGACTCACCATCAAAGTAAAACAGAGGATGAGATATTTCTTCATGGTCTCTCCTTGGGTATTAATTCTTTTCTGCATTCTGCTAAAAGGGAGCATTTGAGTCAAGATATTTCTACTTTACAGGCATTTCCGTAGTGCTCCTTTAGAAAATAATACTGATTTTGCATGATTTAACTTGACGAAAAACTGAGTAGCAAAAATAATAACTCAGATTCAAAAATGGGATCTCAAACTAATATGTACGAGGTATGGGCTAAATGCCGATTCCAGAAAATCACAAGCGAGGTTAAAGCCGTGAAAGACGTAATCCAAATCCTACAGCAGATCGATGGTGGCATCGTTTTGGATGCAGCCACAGGCAGGGGCGATTTCATCAACGTGCTCAAGCAGAACCTAAAGAGCTTCCAGCAGATCATTGGCGTGGACTATTCTGAAAAAAGCGTTGATTATGCCCAAAAAGTTTTCCCTGAAAACAACGTGGAAATCTATCGGATGAATCTGGAAAATCTGGATTTTGAGGATGGACATTTTGACACGGTGTGCACCGCATATTCACTGCATCATTTTGAGAATATTGATGCAGTATTTCAGCAGATGATGCGCGTGCTGAAGCCTGGCGGAATTTTTATGGTCGCCGAAATGTATGCTGATGGCGCGCAGAGTGAGCCCCAGCTGACCCATGTGCTGATGCATCATTGGGTGGCAAGCGTGGATAGTCTGAGCGGAGTATATCACTCTGAGACTTTCTCCAAAGACCAGATCATTAAACTTGTTAAAAAGCTGAAATTACAAAAAATAGAAATTATAGATTTTTATCCGCAAGTGGATAATCCCAAAGAACCCAAAGCCTGCAGCGGATTGATCAAGAATTGCGAGGCTACCATCAAGCGTCTGGAAGCAATGGGAGACCAGGATGAGCTCATCGAAGAAGGGAGATCCCTTATTGAGCGCATTAATAAGGTTGGCTATGCCAGCGCTTCAAGGTTATTAATTAAAGGTTATAAGAAAAAAGGAGATAAATAATGCCCACAGAAGAAGACCTGTTTCAAATGTCACAAAACCAGCTCACAAAGCTGGCCAAAACTATGTCAATTGCCGGTTATACCCAACTCAAAGGCACCGAACTGATTTTCAAAATATTTGAATTTCAAGCAGCACAGGAAGGCTTGGCCTTCGTTACGGGCTGTCTTGAAATTATGGATGATGGTTTTGGATTCCTGCGTTTTCCGGGGAATAACTATCTGCCCGGTCGCGATGACGTGTATGTCTCGCTTACCCAAATCCGGCGCTTTGCCCTGCAAGACGGTCACATGGTTTCCGGACCTGTGCGCTCTCCCAAAGAAGGCGAAAAGTACTTTGCTCTGCTCAGAGTGGAGGCCATCAACTATATGGCTCCCAGCAGTTTGAAAGATCTGAGATCTTTTGACCAGCTTACGCCTTACTATCCCACCGAACGCATCAATTTGGAATTTGATCAGGAAAATTACAGCACCCGCATCATCGACCTCTTTACCCCTGTGGGCAAAGGTCAACGCGGACTCATCGTGGCTGCACCCAGAACCGGTAAGACCACCCTCTTGCAAGATATTGCCAATGCGATTCTGACCAACCATCCTGAAGTGTATCTCATTGTCCTGCTTGTGGATGAACGTCCTGAAGAAGTGACTGAAATGAAGAAGGTGCTCGTACACGGAAATAGCGAAGTGATCTCCTCTACCTTTGATGAATCACCCAAAAACCACAGCAACGTGGCAGAAATCATCTTGTCAAAATCCAAACGTATGGTGGAACTGGGACAGGATGTGGTAATCGTTTTGGATAGTATCACCCGTCTGGCCAGAGCTTATAACAATATCACTCCCTCCAGCGGCAAAGTGCTGTCCGGAGGCATCGATGCCAATGGTCTGATCAAACCCAAAAAGTTCTTTGGTTCAGCCCGTAATACCGAAGAGGCTGGCAGTCTTACCATTATCGCCACCGCTTTGATAGATACAGGTTCCAAAATGGACCAGGTGATCTTTGAAGAATTCAAGGGCACCGGTAACATGGAGCTCGTGCTGGACCGCAGTATTTCTGATATGCGCCTCTACCCCGCCATTGATCTGGTAAGATCCGGAACCAGACGTGAGGAATTGCTGCTTTCCCAAAACGAGATCCACCGCATGTATGTCCTGCGTAAATATCTCAAGACCATCAGTCCCCTGCAAGGCATTGAAACCCTGCGCAAACGCATGGAACAGACCAAGAGCAACGAAGATTTGCTCAATGCAATGAGTAATTGATGGAAATAACGTCCCCGGGCGGAGATCTCGAAAAGATCAAATACGCCATCTTGTATGGTGCGGATGCCGTCTATTGTGGTTTCAATCTCTTTGGACTCAGAGCTGCGGCAAAGAATCTGGATCAGGATGACCTCTTGGAAGCCATTAGCTTTGCCCACGCTCACGAGGCCAAGCTGTATCTCACTCTGAATGCCTATCTCAAAAATGAAGATTATCCTGCCTTGGCGGATTTTCTCTCCTGGCTGAAGGATACCGGGCTTGATGCTGTGATCGTGGCTGATCCTGGGGTCTTTGACCTCGTACAGGCCAAGACAAACATCCCCATCCACATTAGCACGCAGACTAATATCTGCTCCATTGCCGCGGCCAAATTTTGGCACGATAAAGGCGCCAAACGGTTTGTGCCGGCACGTGAACTCAGTTTCAAAGAACTGCTGGAAATCAAAAATGCCCTGCCCGAACTGGAAATAGAATGCTTTATTCACGGAGCAATGTGTGTGGCCTACTCCGGACGCTGTCTGCTGAGCGCTTATCTGAACAATCGCAGCGCCAATAGCGGAGCCTGCACCCAGGTCTGCCGTTGGGACTGGGCTCTCACCCAAAAAGATCGAAAAGGCCAATACTTTCCCATAGAAGAAGATCAATACGGCAGCTATATCATGAGCTCCAAAGATCTGTGTCTGCTGGATAAGATGCCTTTGCTCAAAGAGTCCGGCATCCACGCCGGCAAGATCGAAGGACGTATGAAAAGTCTGTATTATGTGGCGCAGATTACCCGCATTTACAAAACCGCGCTGGGCCTGGATGAGGCCGATACCGAAGGCTGGGAATTGCTTAAGCGCGAGCTGAGGAAGGTCTCGCACCGGCCCTATTGGCAAGGCTTTTATGATTTCGAGAATACTGATGCCGGAATTGTGAGTCCAGATGGTGAACCCGCTTATACCTCAGAAATTCAGTATTGTGGAAAAGCCCTCGCCTATGAAGATGGAAAAGTGATCTTTGATGCGCTGAGCAAGATATCCGTGGGTGAGACCATAGACCTGATCTTTCCCGATCTCAGGCGCGATCTCAGCGTGAAGGTTAAGCAGATCTATGATGATGAAAATAATGAAGTTACAGATACAAGACCCAATTTCCGCTATGGCATCCCGGTCCCAGAGCTGGATACAGAAGGAGCTTTGATCCGCAAATGCCAAAGTTCTGTATAATTCTGCTCCTGCTCTGCTCAGTGAGCCTTTTTGGGCAGGTCGGGAAGGATTTCACTGAATTGGAAAGGCAATATAAGTCCGGGCAATTGAGCCAGGTGAAAACCGCCCTTTCCACCCTTAAACCAAGGCGCGATGAAGAGAAAGCCCTCGTGGGGTATTACTCTGCTCTCACCAAAAAGACGAAGACCGAAGCCCTGGGAGAATTTCAAACCGTGGCCGTGACCTATCCCAAGACCCAATATGGCCAATTGTCTATGTTGGAAGCGGCCAAGATTCACATCCTGGAGAGGGAAATACCTTTGGCGCAAGCACAACTGCGCAGCATCAATTCGGCAGAGATCATCGAGCGCTTTTACTGGTTGGCGGTCTCCTTTTATTGGTTGGACGATTATGCTGCGGCCATAGCCAATGCCGAGAACTATCTCAGGCTCAGCCCCTCAAACTATCTGGCAGAATCTGCCTTGCATCTGATGGCGGATTCTTATATCGCGCAGAAGAAATATCAAAGCGCGATTTCCACCCTGAGCAAGATCCAGAAACTGCCGGAGCAAGACCTGCAGTATTATTACTACCGCCTGGGCTATGCTCAGGAACTTTTAGGAGATTATGGGCAGGCTACCAGAGCCTACCGCACCGGTTATGAACTGGATAAATACTCACAGGCAGCCTTCGGGATTGAAGAGCGCCTGTTTGGCCTGCGCAGCCAAGCGCCCACGCTGGATCTCAGCTTTTTGTACCCCTATACACCTCTTGAAATCGACATCGGTGAAGATGTGCCAGACGGCCTCCTGCCAGGAATGCCGGAAGTGCCAAAACCCAGCGATACTACCTTACAGGTGGCTTTCCCCGAAATCACCAGTTCCATGCCCATCAAACTTTTAATCAAACCCGAAAGCGGCTTCTTTTTGCAAACCGGAAGATTCTCGGTGGAATCAAACGCTGAGCGTCTGGTGAGAAACATCCGCGGCATGAAGATCCCTGCCACATATTACGAAGAAGCGAGCCCGAAAAATAAAAGCTGGGTAGTACTGGCCGGACCCTTTGATAATCAAAAGCAAACTGTGGCGGCCAAGACCCTGCTTACCCAAAGCGAGATCAATAGCTTTATCGTGCAATACTGATGGATAAGACCAAGCTCACTCCTATGCTGCGGCAATATCTGGATGTCAAAGAAGCCCATCCGGATAAGATTGTCCTCTTCCGCTTGGGAGACTTTTATGAGACCTTCTTTGAGGATGCCCAAAAGGTCTCCAAAATCCTGAACATCACCCTCACTTCGCGCAACCGCAAAGACGAGAATCCCGTGCCCCTGGCTGGTTTCCCCTATCATGCCCTGGATAACTATCTGGACCGCCTGATCAAAAGCGGAAACAAAGTGGCCATCTGTGAACAGACCGAAGACCCCAAAAAGGCTGTAGGCCTTGTATCACGTGCAGTTACAGAGATCATCACCCCCGGAGCAGTCTTGGATCAGAACCTTTTGGAAGGTTCGGCCAATGTATTTTTGTGCACCTTATACCGGGCAGACAATCAAAAGAACTGCGGCCTGGCGCATCTGGATCTTTCCACCGGTGAATTTTCCTTTACCGAACTGGCCGAAGCCGAACTGGCCAATGAACTCCAGCGCCTGCGTCCTGCCGAGATTTTGGTAAACAGCTCTGTGAATGAAGCCTTTGTGGAAGGGCTGAAGCTGGATTTTGAACCTACGATCAGCATTTATGACAACTGGCAATTCCAGCCCGCGGAAGCCAAGGCGCTGCTCAAGAAACATTTTGGAGTCACCACTCTGGAGCCCTTTGGCGCACACAACAAACCCGCCGGAGCCACCGCCGCCGGAGCCACTCTCTCCTATGTGATGAGTTTGTATGCCTCCCCCATGTCTCACATCGCCAGCCTGCGCTACTACTCACTTTCGCAGTATATGCAACTGGATGAGATCAGCCGGCGCAATCTGGAACTTACCCGCAGCATCCGCTATGGCAGCAAGCACGGCAGCCTGCTCAATGTGATCGACCAAACGCAGACCCCAATGGGCGGACGCCTCCTGTATCAGTGGCTGCTGCATCCTTTGATCAAGCTCGATGAAATTTTGGCGCGACAGGCAGTTATCAATAGCTTTATCGCGCAAACCGCCTATCTAAAGGATGTCCGCTCTGCCCTCAAGGAAATTGGCGATATCTCTCGCCTCGTATCCCGTTTGGGCGCTTTGCGTATCAATCCGCGTGAGCTTTTGTCTCTGGACAGCTATCTGCTCACCGCCAAGGAGATCAAGTCCAGGCTTGAAATCTTCTCAGAGCCACTGTTTGAGAGCTGGATTGCCGCTTTGGATACCTTTGATGTTATCAGCACCCTCATTTCTGAAGCAATTTGTGAAAAGCCCCCTGTCACCATCAC
>CAXZAB010000084.1:0-8983 GCA_964293715.1 uncultured bacterium
ATTGCAAGAAGCGAGAGCTTAAAATGTTCTCCAATAGACGTGAAATTATGACTTGAAATTTACACCAACCTTTAAGACGTCACTTGGACTTGGGCTATTGATGCCCTATTTTACAGTAAACCATTTACCAGATCCTGCAAGTCCACATCACCGAAAAACGAGCGATAATCGCTCCGCTCCAAAATGTCCCGCACACTTTCCCGGGTGTGAGGCACGCCGCTAAAGGCTTGCTCCAGATCTTTGAGATCCCGGGAGGAGAAGAAATCGCCAAAGATGCGCAGACTGGTGATGATGCCATTGGACACATCCAGATAAAATTCGATGGTGCCGGCTTTGCTGCGGATGACGTTGGCCAGGTTGTATTGAGGGCTTTTGCCAAAGTTCCAATCCCAGGTATCATATTTGCTGCTCACCAAAGCTTGTACCTGTTCACGGTCATCGATGGTGAGGGGATATTCTTTGGCATCGGGGTAAAGGCTATAGATTTTGTCTTGCACCAGGTTCACAAATTCGCCTATTTTCATCGGAGTAGCCAGATGATCACTCACATTTGTCACCCGGGCTCTCACGGATTTCACCGCTTTATCGGTAAATTTGATGGGATTCACCTTCAGCGCCTCAGTGAGCGAATCCACATTGGAAGAAAATAAAATAGTGCCATGCTGGAGAGTCTTGCCATTTTGCACCATCTTGGCATTTCCGGAAAACTTGAGGCCTTCTATGGTAAGATCATTGCGTCCTTCCAGACGGGCCGGCACTCCCAAGTCGTTGATGGCCTCTAATATGGGAGCAGTATATTTGGCAAAACCGCCGGTATTCTCTTTGCCGTTTTGCATCAAAAAGCTGAAATTGAGATTGCCCAGATCATGAAACACCGTGCCACCACCGGTGAGGCGCCTGACTACAGGGATTTCATGCTCCTGCACCCATTGGTAATTTATCTCAGCAATGGTGTTTTGAAATCTGCCTACAATGATGCAGGGTTCGTTGATATAAAGCAGGAAGCAATCCTGATTAAAATTAGTGAACAAATACTCTTCCAGAGCTATATTGAAAGGTGCGTAATTCGATGGGCTTAAAATGCTTAGCATCTACGATCCTTCTTTCTTATTGGTTTGTGCTGCAGCCTCTAAAAGGCAAAACAAAATCTTGCCTCATCGGGCTTTTCCAGCACCTTGATCTTTAAGGAAATACTTTTGTTTATTCGCAAATAAATGGCTCAACTATTCCTTTTCTAAAGGGTTATTTCTTTCTTCGTCTTAATTTACTGATTCTGAAGAGCAAGAGGATTACAAAGCCAGTGATACCGACCATCTCGCGTAGAGTGATGACAGGATAAAATTTTATCCGGCCTGCTTTAATGGCATAGATGCCGATGGGATCGGTTTTAATTCCGCCACCGCCACCGCCACCAAATTGCTTATTGTCATAGCTCTCGGAGTCCGTTTTCTCTTCCACTATTTTATTCTGTTTCTTCTTTTTTGAGCCTGGAGCTTTGCCTCCTCCCCCGCCCATGCCAAATGAGACCCGGGCTACTGGGATGATGGAAATATCTCCTACTTTTATGGGATTGCCAAAAGAGAATTTCACCCCGGCAGCACTATGTAAGACATCCTGAATCTGTTTAAAGATTGAATCGACTTTCATTGTGTACTCCTTCCTTAGTTTTTTTCAGGTTCGATTTATACAGATATCTTGTCAAGAACTTTCGCTAAAGTAGGGGTTTTGGGCGAAAACCCAGATCCTGCGCATTATGTTCATCGCAATTGTATGAACCACACATCGGTAACACTTTTCCAGCATTATCGTCACCTCTTTTCATGGCAAGCTATTTCTTTTAACGATGGGCTTTTCTGGATTATGGAACGCAGGATTTCTTGTTTGTCAGATTATATGTACTTGACTAGATAACCCGTATATTTATAATTGTCCTATTCGGTGAAACGGAACCAGGCTCTGCTGATATTTGTTTACTTGACAAATATCATTGCCGTGTCAGCTTGGAACTAAAGCTATTAAGTACTATGGAGATCACATGATGAAAGCAGTAAAACTTTGTCTGGCATTATGGATGGCAGCGGCCTCTTTGAGCGCTGGGCTTGCCTGGCCTCAGCCAGTAGTGGCGGCGAGCTATGCAAATCTTGAATTCAATGGTTCCGCGGCTACTGCCTCAAATGGCAATACTCTGATTTCCTGGGCGGAAAACATCGGCGAAAACTACTGCCTGTGTTTGTGCCTGTACGACCAGCAAAACCAGCCACAGTGGCCTGAGCCCATCACCATAGAGTTACCCCTTACACTTCGATCCATGATTGTCGCCACCCCCGCGGGTGATTTTATTTTTACCATTAGGCGAGACGACGGGCTGTATGCCTACAAGGTATCCCAAAGTGGCATGCACCTGTGGGGGCAGAATGGGGTACGGCTATTTGCATATAATAGCAGCTTTATGGAGATCACGCAGGATTCTTCCGGCGGGGCCTGGTTTTCCCGATATCATGAGCAAGATGGATATAGTGTGGTGCAGCACGTGGATACTGCTGGCAACCGGCTGCTGCCTGTGCAGGGCTTGATGCTGGAGCCAGCGAACGTAACCACCCTCATTCCTGTGCTTTATGGCTTGCCAGATGATGGCGTCATCATTGCATACAGGACTGCGGCTAATTTGAAGATAAAACGCCTTAGCAATGTCGGAGCGCCGGTATGGATAGAATCGCCTGTGGTTACAGGAGTCTGCAGAAACCAAAGAATCTGCGGGTTCACGGACAGCACTTTTGCTCTCTCTTGGTGGAATGAAGATGGTTTGTGGATGCAGCACTACAGCTTCGACGCCATCGCCCAGTGGGACTCACCGGTATCTGTGTTCTCCGGCGGTAGCACACCTTGGGACAATAAAACCAAACTCTTGCAGGCATCCGATTCCTGCGTATTTATTACGGGTGAGATACTGTACCAGCCCCTGCGCTTGCAAAAGGTATCTTCCGATGGGCAGCTACTCTTCGGCAGTGGAACGGAATTATTGAATAACAGCTATCACCTGGTAGCGGATAACGGAGGCGGGTGCTATGCTGGCACGGCTTACAGCGATATCCGTTTGGCGCGAATAAGCTCCACCGGAGAACAGCTTTGGGGTATTTCCGGCATTCCGGTATGCGAGGATAGCAATGATATAGGCGGCGTCAATTTATCATTTTATGAGGGGACGATCTCCACGCTATGGATGGACTGGAAGGAAGGCTACAGCGGGCTTAATGTCCAGAAATTCTTGCCAAGTGGAGTGTCACTTTTGCCCGAGAATGGTCTGTCTATCCGAAGGAGTCTCTATGCCCAGATCAAGTATCCCCGTGTGTGCGCAGCACAGGATAAGTCCGTATTGCTGTGGGTACAAAGGTCCCAACCCAGCGGCAGATTCCGGCTCATGATGCAGATAGTATTGCCGGACGGTAGCTGCCAGCTTCAATCTGGCGGGATAGCACTCACGGACTATTGCATTAGTGATAACTATCCTGTACCACCAATCCTGAAGGTTACGCCTTCTGGAGAAATAATGGTTTCCTGGTACGATGATCTATCCAGCCAGTGCAAAGCCCAGCTCTATTCATCCTCGGCAGCGCCGCTGTGGGGAAATGAAGCCATAACAGTAAACGGAATGGCCCGAACATCCCTGCCAAGCTATCTGGATGGCAGCTTCATATTTGTTAATAGCAAGCAAAATCCAGCCGGGGCTAATAGGATTTATGGGCAAAAGATCACCAGTGGCCTGAATATGTGGCCTTCAGAAGGTCTTTTGTTGGTGGCCGACGATCCGGATGATCCCGCTTTCAGTATTGGGAACCTCGGTATGAGCGGTAACTATCTGATCTGGGATCGTGGACAGATCTGGTGCCTCGCCTTCAATTCGGATGGTGGTCCTGCTTTGGGATTCGATCCCTGGGGTAAGCAGTTGTCCCAAACAGAGATGCCCTACCGATTGGGCCCTTTTTCTTGCGATCTTGTGGGTGAAAACCTCTATTGCAACTGGTATGAAAGTTATCTTGTCCATCCGTCTTTCGGTTATTGGTCGTACCGCTATAACCAGCAAGTCATATCTCCCGAGGGACAGCTTTTGATCGTGCCCGGTCTTGTTTATGAAGAGGAAGGGGATGCTTATGCCATTTCGAATTATCATGTCGAGGCTGGCGTGGGGGATGACTGTTTTATTACAGGATACCAAACTAATCTCGGCTACCAACTACGGAGACATTCTCTTTCTGGCAGCCTTCTTTCCGATACACACTGTAATCTTAGCAGCGCGTTCAAACAAGCCTATTACATAGCGGGCTTGGAGAATAGCAGAATCTTTCTGCTGGTGGACTATCATAGTACCGAGATGAACCTAATAGCTTATGTAACAGTTGATCCCGGGCAGCAGGTAGCCACTCCCATAGTCACGGCCATCTTTGAGCGTCCATTTGGCGAGATCAAGGGGATAGACTTTTCCCAGAGCGATGAGGAATTCCTGGTGGCAACTGCTATGTCCTGTTCCAGATTGGGCACCCAGGGCAATGCCAGCCGCATCTTCTTGCAAAAGATCGTTGATCCTGGCAGTGCCAATCCGGACTTTGAAAGCGTTCCCATAGCGCCATTTACTCTTTCCACAGCAATGCCGAATCCATTTCGCGGTGCGATGACTTTTGAGTGCAGTGCAAAGCAAAATATTTACGTCGAATTAGATGTGTACAACCTCCGTGGGCAGAAGGTGCGCTCCATATTCAAGGGCCTCATGCCCCAAGGAACTACGCGATTCGATTGGGATGGTAAGGACTACAGCTCCCGCTCTGTTTCTGGAGGAATCTACATCCTGCGTGCCAAGGCCGATGGACACACACAGCTCAGCAAAATCTTGAAGCTGGATTGACCGCGTCTTTCTTGCAGAGCAGCAGACCTGCCCTTTTTTCAAGGCCACCGGCCTTGCTGGACGCCAGACGCATCCAATCCAGAACGAGACGTATCCAAGATCTCGTCCACTTTTTCTCCTCAACCGTAAAGGAAGTGGCATAGCATAGTAAATGGGAATTGAACAGTCTCATAGTCTGCCAAACAGAGTTTCAGAAGAAATCACTTGACCTATAGAGCCAGAGTTTTATATGGGTATATATGATAAAACAGGAGATTGCATGAATATACATTTTCGTGATGTGCAAACTGGCAGCGTGGAAGCCAGAGCCGTGCTGGAAATAGCCGAAGGGGTGTTTCTCAATGAGGTTACCATCTTGAATATAGATGGTGAAATCGTGGTGGAATTCCCCAAAAAAAGCTTTGTAGGAAAGAACAAAAGAACATTTTATATAGATATCGTCACCTTTGAAGATATGGACAAGCGAATAGTCTGGGAGCTTGAAGTCAAAGAAGCTTACCGGGAGTGGCGCAAGACCAATAAAAAAGTTTTGATATACGAAGATAACTAAAGAAAATAAAGATAAATGGAGGATCACTATGATCACCGACTTGCAAAACACACTATCCACCAATGTTAAGGGGATGAAACGTTCAGCTATCCGCGAGTTACTCAAATATTTGGGTACTCCGGGACTGATTTCATTCAGTGGCGGCTTCCCCGCCCCGGCAACCTTCCCCACCGTGGAACTCAAAGAAATAATGATGAAAGTGATGGACACCGAGGCAGCATTTGCTCTGCAATACGGTGCCACAGAGGGAGATAACCTTCTGCGTACACTTTTGGTAGAACGCTACAAATCCCAAGGCATTGAGATGGGACTGGAAAATCTGATCATCACCACAGCCTCTCAGCAGGCTTTGGACTTGATTGCCAAGATATTTATAGATCGGGGTGACTATGTGCTGGTGGGCTTGCCCTCCTATCTGGGTGGTCTCTCTGCATTTAACTCCTATGGCGCTCAAATGATCGGTATTCCTATGGATGACGAGGGTGAAGATCCGCAGTTCATGGAAAACGAGCTGAAGAAACTGGCTGCCAAAGGCAAAAAGCCGAAATTCATCTATCTGATCCCGGATTTCCAAAATCCTGCCGGCGTCACCATGTCTGAAAAACGCAGGAAAGAAATTCTTGCTCTGGCACACAAGTATGATGTGCTGATCATTGAAGACAGCCCTTACCGCGAATTGCGTTATGAAGGCAAGACTCAAAAGACTCTGTACGAACTCGATGGCTCTGGCCACGTGCTGATGTTGGGAACTTTTTCCAAGATCTTCTGCCCCGGCTTTAGAATCGGTTGGGTAGTAGGACATCCAGACATTCTGGACAAACTTGTGATCGCCAAACAGGCCACAGACCTTTGCACTCCTCCCTTTACCCAAAGGATTGCAGCCCGCTACATCGAAAAAGGACTGCTGGATCCCAAGATCGAAGAAATCCGCAAGCTGTATTCCAAGAAGCAAAAAGGCTTCCTGGCAGCTTTGGATAAATATATGCCGGAAGAGATCACCTGGACCAAGCCCCAAGGCGGACTCTTTATGATGGCCCACGGTCCTGAATCTATGGATACCGGCGAGCTCCTCATGGATTGCATCAAAGAACAAAAGGTAGCCTACGTGGCTGGAACGTCCTTCTACTGTGACGGCGGTGGTAAGAATACCCTGCGCCTGAACTTCTCTTATGAGACCCTGGAAAAGAACGACGAAGGCGTCAAACGTTTGGGCGACTTCTTTAAAAGCCGTCTAACTAAATAACACATACACATATATACTGGAGGTATAATGTCCAACAAAGTCATAAAAGACCGTATGGGCATGATCATCAAAGAGGAAGATGCTACGGAAAAAATGGAAGTGGAAGCCACTGAAGTTAAAGCTCCGGCAGAGAAAGATTCCCCCGTGTTGATCTATTATAATTGGTGCAAGAAGTGCGGTATCTGCGTAGCTTTTTGTCCCACCGGTTGCCTCGGTCGCAGGAGTGACGGATCACCCTATGTACAGGCCCCGGAAAAATGTATACATTGCGAGACTTGTGATCGCCTCTGTCCTGATTTTGCGATCACCGGAGCCAAGGAGAAATAATGCTAAAAAAAACCACAAGCACTTCCACCAAGGCCAAAACCCCGAAACAGGGGACCGACAAGAAAGGGCCTTCCCAGAAAGGGGCCCCAAAGACGGTTAGCGCCGCCAAAGTTGCAAGCAAGATCAATGAACTTGAGAGCAGCCACGAGCGCAAGACCATCATCATGCAAGGTAACGAAGCTATAGCTTACGGAGCCCTGGATGCCGGAGTCGATTTCTTCGCTGGTTACCCCATCACACCTTCCACAGAAGTAGCAGAAATATTGTCTGCAGAATTGCCCAAACGCGGAGGCACCTTCATCCAAATGGAGGATGAAATAGCCTCTATATGCGCCATCATCGGAGCTTCACTGGCCGGGGCCAAAGCCTTGACCGCAACCAGTGGTCCTGGATTCTCTCTGATGCAAGAAGGCATCGGATTTGCCAAGATCACCGAAACTCCCTGTGTGGTAGTGAACGTACAACGTATGGGCCCTTCCACCGGTATGCCTACCAGCCCTGCTCAGGGTGACATAATGCAGTCCAGATGGGGCTCTCATGGCGATTCACCTGCCATCGTGCTCTATCCAGACAGTGTGAAGGAAAGCTACGAACTCACTATCCGCGCCGTCAATCTCTCAGAGAAATACCGCACTTGCGTGATTTTGCTCTTGGACGAAGTAATCGGCCACATGCGCGAATCCGTGCGTCTGCCTGATATGGCTAAAGTGCGCGTAATCAATAGAATCAAACCCACAGTACCGCCACATTGGTACAAACATTACGATGAGAATCAGAAATATCTCTCTCCTCTGGCCAGTTTTGGCGACGGCTACCGGTTCCACGTAACCGGGCTGACCCATGACGCCCATGGCTTCCCCACCAATAAAGCGAGTGAAGCCGGAGAGATGAATGCACGTCTGAGGAAAAAAATCACTCACAACATCGGAGATTTGGTGCAAATCGAAAGTCATGAAATGGACGATGCCAAGATCGCTATCTTTGCCGCCGGCATTACTGCCCGGGCAGCCAAAGCAGCTATTGCCATGGCTCGTGCAGAAGGCATCAAAGTGGGACTCCTGCGGCCGCTTACCATCTGGCCTTTCCCCGATGAAGCAGTGCGCAAAATGCTGCGGGATGTGGATGCTGTGATCGTGCCTGAACTCAATCAGGGACAGCTCATCCACGAGATCCGTCGCCTCACCAAAGATAAGAGTGACAGTGACGTACTCTCGATCCGAAAAGTAAATGGAGATCTCATCACACCAGATGAAATCCTGCGCAAGATCAAGGAGGTCATCTAAATGGCTAATATCCCTCAAAAAATCGTACATCAATACCTGCGTCATGACAAAAAGTTCCCTCACGTCTGGTGCGCCGGATGTAGTAACGGTATCATTCTGGGTGCCATCATTAGAGCGATTGCTTCTATGGAGCTGAATCGCGATGATATAGTAATGGTTTCCGGAATCGGCTGTTCTTCCAGAATGCCGGTTTATATAGACCTCAATACCATGCACACCTTGCATGGCCGTGCGATCGCATTCGCCACGGGCATCAAGATGTACAAACCCAAAATGAAAGTGATAGTAATCACCGGAGACGGTGACTGTACTGCGATTGGCGGAAATCATCTGATCCATGCCGCACGCAGAAATCTGGATATCAGCGTGGTCCTGGTAAACAATAATATCTACGGAATGACCGGAGGACAGTGTTCTCCCACCACTCCGCATGATGCTATTGCTACCACAGCACCCTATGGTAATATCGAACCTGAATTTGACATCTGTAAATTGGCCATAGGAGCCGGAGCCAGCTTTGTAGCTCGCACCACCGCTTTTCATGTGACCGAAATGCAGAATTACATTCAGGCCTCGATCGAGCATCCTGGATTCTCCATGATCGAAGTGGTAGCTGCCTGTCCCGTAATCTACGGGCGTCTGAATAAGAAAGGCGGAGCCCCACAAATGATGAAAGAATTCAG
>CAXZAB010000085.1:0-8926 GCA_964293715.1 uncultured bacterium
GGTAACCCTGGTGGGTATGCTGGTGGTCTTTGTAGCGCTGGTGCTGATCAGCATTATGATCAGCCAATTGGTGCATCTGAACCGGGAGAAGAAACAGATGAGAACCATCAACCTCAGCAGTGACGGACAAGTTAAAAAAGCTCCTAAAGATCTGAGCCAAAGTGTGATAGTGGCGGCAATAACAGTACTGCACATGCATGAAATAGAATTGGAAGAACGCCGCAAAATGGTACTTACTTTCCGCAGAACCCCCCTCAACCAATGGCGGGCCAGCGGTATGTTATCTATGCCAAATCGCGAAATGAACCCATTAAGGAGTAAATAATGAAAACCTATAAATTGATCATCAGTGGCGAGCGTTTTGAAGCCAGTATTCTGGAATACAGCAGCTCCCATGCCAAAATAAATATTAATGGAAACGACTATCTGGTCCAGATCGAGCAAGATTGTGGAAACGAATCACCCAGGCTCGAAAGACAAGAAAAAGACCTGCCCATAGCTCCTGTTTTTTCCAGTAAGATAGATCTTGGCTCTGGAGAAGTAAAGGCTCCGCTGCCGGGCGTGATAATTTCCATCCCGGTAAAAGAAGGCGATCTGGTAAAAAGAGGGCAGGCAATCTTGATCATAGAAGCCATGAAGATGGAATCTGAAATCGCCTCTCCGGAAGATGCCAAAATTGCCAAAATCATGGTCAAAGAACGCTCTTTGGTGCAGGAAGGCGATGTCCTCATGATCCTGGAAGCGCTTGAGCAAGCACAGCCTCAGAAGCAGCCTCGCAAGGCCCCAAAAGCACCAAGCGTCCAGACACCTCCACCCACCCCTGCACCTTCCGCACAGTTCAGTGAAAAGATCCTGAGAGCACCCATTCCGGGCACCATCATCGACGTTTCAGTTAAGGTCGGACAAACCGTCCATGAAGGCGATGTAGCCGTGATCCTGGAAGCGATGAAGATGGAAAGCGATATCCATTTTGAATATAAAGGAAAAGTTAAGAAAATATATGTGGCCAGAGGAGACAACGTTCAAGAAAGTGATCCTCTGATTGAGTTGGAGGGGTAAAGCATGCAAGAATTGATGCAATTCATCCAAACTACCGGCTTCCTGAATGTCGAATGGGGTAGTATAGCCATGATTTTGGCGGGAGCTTTCTTTGTCTATCTTGGGATAAGCAAAGAATTTGAGCCCCTGCTTTTGGTCCCAATCGGCTTTGGCATGATCGTGGGGAATATCCCCGGCGTGGCGGCTCAAGGCCTGGGAGTGGCCACCGAAGGCTCTGTGCTCTCATACCTGTATTTTGGAGTAAGCAAAGGGATTTATCCTTCGCTGATCTTCCTGGGTGTAGGAGCCATGACGGACTTTTCCGCACTGATTGCCAATCCGCGGCTGATCCTTTTGGGAGCTGCCGCACAATTTGGCATTTTCGCCACTTTTATGGGCTCCATCCTTTTGGGATTCAATATCCTGGAAGCTGCCTCCATCGGTATCATCGGTGGCGCAGACGGCCCTACTTCGATCTTCTTAGCCTCCAAACTGGCTCCCCATCTCTTGGGCTCCATAGCCCTCGCAGCCTATTCATATATGGCTCTGGTGCCGGTGATCCAACCGCCCATCATGCGGCTACTCACCACCGATAAAGAGCGCCGGATCAAGATGAAGCCCCTGCGTGTGGTCTCCAAGAAGGAAAAGATCATCTTCCCCATCATAGCTTTTATCGTTACTTCTTTCATAGCGCCTGGCTCGGTGGTACTTTTGGCCATGCTCTTTATGGGTAATCTGCTCAAGGAAAGCGGGGTTACAGAACGCCTGGCCGGCACTGCCAGAACTGCCTTAATCGATATCGTTACGGTCTTGATCGGGCTCACAGTGGGTGCCAAAACCACGGCGGATGTATTCCTTACGCCCTCCACAATTAAGATTTTCATCTTGGGAGCTGCATCTTTCTGCGTGGCCACCGCCGCCGGAGTGATCTTTGCCAAGCTCATGAATCTCTTTAGCAAAAACAAAATCAACCCCTTAATCGGTGCGGCAGGTGTATCTGCAGTGCCGGCTGCTGCACGTGTGGTCCAGGTGGAAGGGCAGAAATATGATAAGTCAAACTATCTGTTGATGCACGCCATGGGTCCAAACGTAGCCGGAGTGGTTGGTTCGGCCGTAGCAGCAGGTGTAATGCTGGGGATCTTCGGTTCCTGATGTGATATTGCGCGATATGAGGCGATCCCGTTCTGTAAAGGTACGGTGAGTATCGGCCTTGTGAAAGCGCTGCCAGCTATGGCTTAAATAGTTTCTTAGGGAAAGCCTGATTTCATCACTGGAATCAGGCTTTCCCTTTTTTGTATTGCAGTGCTGGATGCGATGCGTCTCGCGTCGAACAAGGCCGCAGGCCTTGATAAGGGGGAACAAGCTTGATAAAAGGGGGAGCAGGCTTGGCAAAAGGGAGCACGTTCCGTGCTCTGTAGACGAGGACGTCTACAATCCTACCAGCGTTTTTCCTTTGTACCGCAGCCTTTGTTTCTGTAGACAGCTATTCTCTCAAAGGCTTTTCCGAGTGGATTTTACAGACTTCACGATTGTGGGGTGCAGTACAAGTCTTTTTTGAACAGATAGAAAATTTGGGGTAATTAAGGGTAACAGGGAACCCAAACCAGTTCCCTCAAAAAGCTAAATGTGCAAGCTACATACGCAGCGGTGCTGTCTGAATAAGCTCAGACAGCAGTGACTTGGGCCAGCTATGCTATGCTTAAACTATTTCCGGAGTTTCTTTCGGATGGGGATCCAACAGAATCCGGCCGCAATTTTCGCAATAAACGATCTTCTTATGCTGTTGTAGCTCAATGCGGGCTTGCTGGCGGATCACAAAACCGCAACCGCCACAGGCATTATCATGACTGTAAGCCACAGCTTGATTCTCTTTGTTTTTGATCATATTGCCATAGCGTTTGATCAGAGCCACCGGTAGGGTCACGGCCAATTTATTGCGCTGGGCACGGGTGCTTTCTACCTTTTCTTCCAGGGAATCGATCTGAGCCTTGAGGTCGCCCTCTTTGTCTTTTTTATTGGCTTCGGCTTCTTTTAGGATCTTTTTATATTCTTTAATGCGTTCTTTGATTGCAGTTTCGGTTTCCATATGGTTCAAAAGCTGGGATTCGATCTCAGAAATCTTTTCCTTGAGATAGGCGATTTCACTGTTTAAGGCTTTATATTCTTTATTGGTCTTGATTTCAGAAAGCTGAGTGGAATACTTTTTGATTTGAGCCTGATGGGTTTTGACTTCGAGTTCCAGGGCGCGCTGTGTCTTGTTTAATTCTGCTTTCTCGGTTTCACCGGTCAGCATATCGATGGTGGCCTGTTCTACCTTTTCGTTGATTTCGTTTAATTGTTTTGGCAAGACGTCTTGCAAAACGCGATACTGACCTATTTTATCATCCAGTTTTTGCATTGCTGCCAAGGTCTTAAGTTGTTCTTCCATGTACTACTCCTTAAATAGCAAACTGATATCCAGTGATTTGTATGAATGGGTGAGTGCTCCACTGGATATAAAGTGCACTCCAGTTTTGGCATAAGACAAGATGTTTTCCTCGTTAATTCCCCCTGAAACTTCGAGTTCCACCTTGTTTTTATAAGCTTTTACGCTGGCTTTGATTTCCTTCAAACTCATGTTATCCAGCATCACCCGGTCCACCTTGGCTGCCACAGCCTCGGCGAGTTCGTCTTGATTGGTAACTTCTACTTCGATTTTGTAAGTGGCGTTTTGGCTCTTGATCTTCTTCACGGCGGGGGTGATGCCACCGGCGGCACGTAGATGATTTTCCTTGAGCATAATCATATCAAAGAGGCCATGCCTGTGGTTGTAGCCACCTCCCACCCGCACTGCGTACTTTTCCAGATCACGCAAGAGAGGGGTGGTTTTGCGGGTATCCAAAAGGCGGGCTTTGGTGCCGGAAATTATATCTACCATATGTCTGGTGATGGTGGCCACTCCGGACATGCGCTGCAGGAAGTTCAAGGCCGTGCGCTCGGCTTGCAGAATGCTGGCAGGACGCCCTTCCACGCGCAAAATCTCATCACCGAATTTTACTGCATCCCCATCTTTGCGATATAGGGTTACTTTGAGCTCAGGATCCACAGCTTTGAAGACCTGTACTGCCACATCGATTCCGGCCAGGATACCCTCGGCCTTGGCAATCATATAAGCTGAACTCAACATGGGTTCAAGATCCAGATAGCGGGTGGTAATATCTCCACTTCCGAGGTCTTCTTCCAAACTTTTGCGAATTATGTCATTTAACTGCACAGATCCTCCACTGCAAAAAAAAAGCATTTGCGTGCTGCAAATGCCTAAACTTTACGGTCTTATTTCGGTTAGCCGAGTTAGTCTTTTGTCGTATACTCATATATTTTATCCATTCCTCTCTAATTAGTCATCATTCTGCATCTTGTGTTTTTGTCAAGAAAAAAGGGCAAAGCAATTGAAAATTGGAAATTGAGAATGCAGAATTAGGACGTAACGCTGTCCTCGGGCGCGTGGGCATAGAGTCATTAATGCTTAGCAAGAGTGCCCTGGGGACGGTATTTTAGATCACCCCAAGGCAGGAATAATTTCAGGGAAACCCCAACAATCTCCCCCTAAACTCAGACTGCTTCCTTGATCCTTGAACTTGTATTTAACTGGGTCAAAAGCGAGTCTGGCAAATAGGTAAAGCCAGACCCTGAAGCCTGTCCAAAATCCGCGTAATCTGCGGCATCTGCGTGCCTGTCGTACTTATGGGGAGCGTCTTTTGGCTCTGTTAGTTATTTAAGATCGCAGGCTATTAGCCGGATTTCTTCCCAAATCTCTTCTTGGCGCTCATCATCTTGATCACTAAGACCCACGACTAAGAACTTGGCAAGCCCCTTAGGAGAGTAATAGTCAAAAAGTTGATACTCAAGAAACTTAGAATCCCATCTCACGTGACTGCGTTTTACATGACATTTGAAGGTGCCTATATCTGTAACTACAGTTTCGGGTTCTTCTATAAAGTAGCGTACATTAATCCAGTGGTCATCCTCTGGCTGTATCCAAGTGGCTCCCACTTTGGGGGTTTTGGGGATCAGGAGATGAGGATTTTTGAACCAGGAACTATCATCATCTTTGGAAGCTTTTTTGCCGCCGGAAAATATGGGTGTCATCGCCCTATATCTCTTTAATTGCATCGCGCCTCTACCATCACCTCCCAGGCTACACAGACCTTCAGGGAGATTTGCTAAATATTGATAGGAGACATATGGATCGTTGTCTTCATCGAATTCTTCAAAGCGCAGACGATAGCACTCTTGGCCGCTTGGCGCGATAACGATAGAATCGATCAAGGCCTCGATGATGCCTACAAAGGGAGGGAATTGATCATCTTTCGAATAAACCGTGCGCTCATAAGTCCAGGAATTGCCTACCTTAAGAGGGTAGGTGTAAGAAGAATCATCTTTGCTGCAGGCGCTTATAAAAAGCATAACTGCGACAACAAACAGAACTAATACTTTTGTTTTCATGGTATACTCCTTTGTTCTTTATTATATGTTTGGAAAACCATGAAACTTGTCAAGATTTATTTGGTTTTTGAGCAGCGCTTACCTTTTCCTCAAGTCCGGATTTATGCAGGCAATAAAAAAGCGGGACGCCGAAGCATCCCGCAGATGATTTATTTACTATATATTAGGGTAGGGCGATCACTCTGAAGAACTTCTTGGCGGCTGCGGTAATACTAAAGGCAGTATTGTTGGTAGTGCCTGCCTGGGTGAAGTCTGCATAAGGATCGTTTGAGGATTCTATGCGATAGCTGGTGGCGCCGGTGATGGCGGTCCAGTTCAGTTGTACGTTGTTGCCGCTACGAACGATGGTTACGATAGGAGTATCCAGTCCGCCACCTGTAGCTTGGATGTCACTCAGGAAGCGCGGGCTCACTTGCATATCGGCATTAAACTGACCCACGAGACCGATGAGATTCACCGCTTCAGTGGGGATAGGTGTACTGGCATAATCTGTACCAACAAAGGTTCTCAAGGTAAGGCTTGCCGTTGCATCGGAAACATCCAGATTTGCGGCGGTAGCCGGGAAATCTGTGTTAGTTCCATAGGTGATGGTAGCGCCTTGCACCTTGATCAGCTTGCCTTGATCGGCATTGGTGAGGCTGGCCAGAGTGCGAACTTCAGGCACTACAGTATTATTTACGGAAGAAGCAGCACCGGGATCGGCCACAGGAACGAATTGCAGCATGCCGCTGTATACGTTCAAGGAACCGGTAATTCCGGTAATGCCGTCATACAGGTTATAATCCGTGGTGATCTTATTCGTGAAGTCATCAATCAAGATGGCAGCGGTGGCATCCTGGATATATTTAACGTTGCGGTTGGCATTCATGTAGGTAAGGACAGCTTCGCCGGTGAGAATATAGACATGGCTGGTTCCCGTAGGCTGTGTCCTAAGCTGTGCAATCGTGCTGACCGGAGCAGGCATAGCATAAACAGCAGAACTTACAAAGCTGGGATCGTATCCTGCAGCGTAGGCAATCGCCTTGATGGTAGTGCTGGCAGATACAGGGATCGGAGTACTATAGACGGTGCCAACAGTGCTGCTGGGTTCGCTGCCATCAGTGGTATAACGAATGGCGGCGCCAGGAGTGGTACTGCTGAGAGTTACGTTGATCGCAGTCAGATAGATTCCGGCCGGAGGATTGAACGTAGGCGCAGCGGCTACATTGCCACCAGGGTTGAATGTGTGAGTACCCAAGTCAGTATGGTGACCCAAGGGCATCACGATCCATTCACTGTCGTTTACATCGGTTCCAAATTGAGCTTCCCAATCAGTAGTACCTTGGGCAACAGTGGATTTACGGATGAGAGTATGATCCACTGTGGCATTGGCTACTCCGGCTACAGGCCAACCTGTACCAGGATCCACACCGATCTGGCCAAAGACGTCAATGATCATATCGGGATTGATGCAACGTAAGGCCAGGGCGTCGTCACCGTTGAAGTATGTGACGGTAGATGTAATATCGGACACGGCCAGAATTTCTGCTGCAGCACCTGCATTGGCGATTACGTAAACATCTCCAGGAGCAAGGGTGCCTTCTAAGGTCAGGGTATTTCCAACAGTAGAAGAGCCATTGCTGTAAAGCTCCACTTTGTAGTTGCTAAGGTCCACATCAGCCCCGGAAGCATTGAAGATCTCGAGAGCTTTGTTGTTTGATGTTCCTTCGATGTATTCACTGAAGAAGAGGTTTGCCACTTCTCCTGCGGGAGGGGTGGCTGTTCCGGATACTATAAAGCTGGCCGGAGCAGCATTGTCATTTAAGTGTTCGATAGTAGCGTCAAATGTGCCAGCAGCATCAGAATTCAGGCGAATATAGACCGGTCCGTTGAAGTTTACTGCAAAATCCAGACTCGCAGCCCAACCGGTGCTGCCATTGGCACTAATCTCAAAGGGTGCCTCGGCATTTACGGTGATGGGACCAACCAGAGCGGTGCCTTGCAGGGTATAGCTCTGGACAGCAGATGGCGCACCCAACTCTTGAGTAAAGGGTACGAGAGTTTGAGTCACGGTGATTTCACCGCCAGGAGCGAAGGTTTCACCAGTTACACGCATGGTTACCGCTGTCGCACCAGGGCTATTGTGAGTGATATCACCCAGGTGCTGGCCAATAGCATTTGAATTTATTCGAACATAGATATTGGCATCAAAGGTAGGTACCAGAGAAAGGTTGGAAACCCAAGGTCCTTCTTCAGATACAGCAATTTCGAAATATTCGGGAGCCATGACTGCAATATTGGCGATAAGGTCAGTACCGCTGAGGTGATAAAGGCCGATTTCATCACCGGGATTACCTAAAATATTATTCAGGGGATCTACTTCGCCAGTTGCATGGAGAATAGGTGTGGGGCCACCAGGAGTGTAATTTGTGAGGAAAATATCATCGATGTTTAAACGTTTGTTGCTGGTCCCGGTGAGTTCTGTTCTGCTAATCTTGATGCGAACGTTTCCGGCAATGTTTGCGACACCAGTGAAGGTCTGTACATCGGCAGTGCCGGTGAATGCGTCTCCAATCTGATTCCAGTTGATGCCGGCATCGGCGCTGTATTCTACCTTCCATTCCACTTGAGCATCGGTTCCGTAACGACGGTATTGGAAACTGAGGATGCCTAAGCCGCCGGCTTTGTCTTGCAGCATAGTCATGGAAGAGGTTCCGTAGCCACGTAAACGGGCGGAACGAATGCCATTCTTCCAGTCATTATCGAGATCACCAATCATGACTTCGGTCAGATCCCAATTGAGTCCGCTAAGATTTACTGTGCCCGAAGCATAACTAGTCTTTACCTCACCATCGCCCTCAAAATCTACAGAATAGTCGTCTGCGGGTAGGGGTAATGTAACGGTACCACTGAGAGTCACGGATTGAGGACTTGCTGTTCCCGCTGTGACAGATATGGTCTCGTCATTATAAAACCCGACACTAAGACCGGCTATCATGCGTACATATACTGTAGTGGCTTCCACAGTACCAGCCACATGGTTGATGGCGAGACTGGTTCCAAAACCGCTGCCGCTGCTGAGTGAAATAGCATAATTTGTGGGAGCGGTAATACTTACATTGCCGTCCAGATTGCTCCCGCTGATGCTGAAGCTCTGTTCTGCGGAAGGACCGTTGTCTTCATCATAGCTGAATCCTGATAATACACTGGGAACTACAGCAAGACTTGGACCGGAAGTATCGGAGGCAGTCCAAGTTATATCATCCACTATCACTTGTCTGGATGTAACATTCTTGATTTCGATTACGATATCCCCTGCAATACTTATACCATTAACTTCAAACAAGTGTTCGTTAAGGTCATCAAAAGGAGTGCTTGTTCCCTTGGAAACACCATTAACGAATAACTCAACCTGACGGTCTCC
>CAXZAB010000086.1:0-8916 GCA_964293715.1 uncultured bacterium
CTGTTATTAACGCTAACACATAAATAATCGAAGCCGGATTGAACTCCAACGCCTTATATGGTCCGTAGCGAAAATGTGTTTTCAGTCAAGTTAGATAGCAAATCCTATGTGGATTTGATCCTTTCTCCCTCTTTAGAGGGCATTGATCATATCTTTATCTACCCTTAATCAAGCGTTAAGAATTAACGCTTGATTAAGGGTAGATAGATAAGTGATCAAGTTTCTCAAATGAGAAAGGAGTACCCAAGCATGCTGGTTTATCCGTAGGATGAAAAAGACTCTCTTTCAAACTAAGCAGCTAAGCCCCTCTATCCCAAGTTGATGTCTAAAATAGCGTCCCGCTCTCGCTTTGCGGGTATTATGCCTGGATAATACTGATATGAATAGGCTTTGCCCACTTATTCACCTCAAAGTGTAAAGAAAGTGGCGTGACTTGGGGAGAGAAATTGAACAGTCTCATTTGGGCTTGATGGGCTCTCGTCCAAAATAAAGCTTGACATACTTTTGTCTTTACTGAATACTGTTATTATAGTTGCAAGTACATATTTCAACGCCTCAATGAATTGGGTGAAAACTGATTGTCAGATATATGAAATTTCTTTAAATAAGCAGCCGCAAGGTTGAATATAAATAAAAGGAGATCAGAGAAATGATCAAAGACAAACAATTGCTATCCTCTCCAGAGCTTTCGGGGGGGGGTATTCCCCCAGCGTTTTTCAAGCAGTAGTTGAAAGAATGCATTGGAGCTCAACCATGCATAATCCCACCGTTATTCAAAAGTGTATAGACATGAAGGGCAGCCTTAAAATCCTGTTCATCTTCATGCTTTTAGTCTCGTTTCCGCTTCTGAGAGCTGAAAACATTTATATCGATATTAATTCAAACAATCCTAATCAAACCGGAGCGATTGAATCACCCTTCCATTCGATCGCTGGAGCACTCGAACATGTATATTATGGAAATCTACCACAGGATAACATTGCCAGTTTTAGAATAATGTCTGGAAATTATGAAGAGTCTATCTCGATTCAGAACACTTTGGACACTTCCGGAATACAGCTTTGGGAATTCCTGGCACACAATGGAGAAGTGAAAATTATCGGAGATTCAGGTTCAAATGCGGTAAACATAAACAATATGATGGGCGCAAGCATCAGCTTTCAGCAGCTGAGCTTTACTGCCACTCATGCTGCAATGGAGGAGGGGATTACAGCTGTCTATGCTAATGCACCAAATCTAATCAACAGCTTACAATTTATCGATTGCAGCTTCTCTGGCTTTAGAGAGGGTATACTTATTGTGGAGCCTACTGAGGATATCGGGGGGATCACCATAAATATCTGGAATCTCGTAGTCGAAGATTGCAATTTTGAAGGCATTTTGAACGATGGATACGGGATTTACACCTTTGCCCGGAATGACGAAATATTTGGCGAGGATGAAGTATTTGTCCGCAATATAGCTATACATGGCAATAAATTTAGCGATAGTGGTATTGACCCGCCGGAAGAAGGCTACACATATGACTGTATCACTATCAGGAACTGGCGTAAGGCTGCTCCTGCGTATAAATCTGTTCATATATACGAGAATATCTTTACAAGTGAAAACCTTAATGTAAAACCATATGGTATCACACTGGACAGGCTAAACAGGCAACCGACCTGGCAAACTCAAATAGCATGCAAAGCCTTTGTTTATGATAATGAATTTCTGAATCATCAAGTACGCGCAGAAATCTCAAAACTGAAGTTCACTCATAATAATGCAGAAATAACAGATGCCAGCCGACCACCCTTTTTAACATTCAAATTTTTAGACTACGAGGACGAGGTGCACGCTGATACGCTCTGGACACAGTCTAACATAATTCGAGCCCCAAAAGTGTATGCTCTATCCGTCCACGCGATACTTGATGACCTTCAAAACTCGTATTTTGGAGATGGCCTGTTTATGGATGCGGACGATAGTTCAGCCACTATTTTGAATAGCCTTATAAGCGGATATAACGAATACTTTGACCTTAATGGGTTCAGTTCGGTCCACACAAGTCATAGCTACTATGACACACTGGAACCCAACGATGACGTGTCTTATGTGAATTGCCTGTCCACAATTGACCCCTTGATTAGCCATCATACCACGGGGCTGGGCTATAGTTTGCTCTGGGATAATGATAATCGCAGTCCACTCATTATGGCAGGCTATGAAGCAATTAGCAGTTCCTATCGGTCTCATCGCCCGGATATTGGCGCGGTACAATATGATGAGTATCCCCATGAATACATCACTTATACATTTCCTTCTTATTCACAGAGGAATGGCTTTAAATGGATGAGTTTCCCGAGCTTGGATAGGATTTGGAATCCCGCAACGGGTGATCCCGATCTTGCTTTAACCTTCTTTGATCCTATATTAGATGTGAGTATCCTTGATCAAATTGCCTGGAAAGTATTGGATAATCATGAGGAATTTATTTATTATGAATGGCCAAGTTGGCATGGTGCTGATAGCCACAGCATCATCCCTCAACAAGGTTATAAGATCCAGATGGCGCAAGGGCTTCAAGACCCGCAAAGCATTTCTGTGCCAGGGATAATCCCCCAGGTGGATCAGTACCCCTTGAGCATCGTGGCTCAGACTGCCAGCAAAGCGATCGAAAGTGGGAATCAAAACTGGTTGGGCTACTTTCATGAAGCCACGGTAAGTGGATATGATGCTTTCGCAAGCATAATCGATAATCTCTGGAGTATCCAAACTCAAAACTGGACCATGGTGAGGGAAAAGGCGGTTCCTGGCAGCCCCTGGATCATTGCTCTCCAATATGGCAAAAATCCCACGCTGAGCTATGGTGACATGGTGATTGTGAAATGTTTTGCTGATGCTCAGTTTTATTGGAATACTGCGGCAATAACCCAGATACCGCTTGAAAAAGAGCTGCCCACTCACTTTGAATATGCAGAGAAGGCAGATTACATCCCCTTCTATGTGGAAATGGGCACGGGCGATCTTCCCAGTGAAATTGCTCTATATGTGAATGATATCTGTAAAGGCGCAGCCGTAGTTTGTGACAGCTTGGTGGAGATTCCGGGCTATATTGTGGACGATCCTGATCCAGATGCGGTGGTGGAGATTCGTGCTTATTACGAGAGCAAAGCTGCAGTGGATCAAGTTCCGGAGTTCAGGGTGTGGAATCCAGCCAGCGGGATCTATGAGTGCAAACCACTCATCTTGAACAGCAAGAACTATTACTATAAGCTGAAACTAAGCCAAAGTGGGGAAGATAGTCCGATGGTATCAAAGAGAGGCCTGGAGGTATATCCCAATCCCTTCAACCCCAGCACCACGATCAGGTTCAGCCTCCCCGAAGCAGCGGAGATCAGGCTGGATATCTACAACCTGAAGGGGCAATTGGTGCGCAATCTGGCCAAGGGCGATGTCATGGCCGGGAAACACAGCATTGTGTGGGACGGAGCAGACAATCATCACCAACGTGTGGCCAGTGGCTTGTATTACAGTAAATTGAGCTATGAAAACAAAAGCTACGTCAAGAAAATGATAATGCTTAAATAACAAACATATTCCAGTTCAGGTCTTGAGTGAGAACCATTCGGGATCTGAACTGGAACTTATTGGATTCCTGATCGAGCTCTCAAAGAACAAGGTGAAAACATGAATGTGAAATTTAACCTAAAACAGATGATACTACTATTGCTGATTCCCCTGATGGATATAGGTTTATGCTTTGCGATAACCCATGGTGTGGCACCGGATGGCAGCCAGCCTTACAGCCTGATTCAAGAGGCCGTAAATGCTTCGGCACATGGCGATACGGTTCTGGTTTATCCCGGCAGATACACAGAAAATGTGGACTATGACGGAAAGAATATCACCATCGCCAGTTTGGAGCTAACTACGGGCCTTCAGGCCTACCGGAATAGGACCATTATCGATGCCAATCACAGCGGCTCGGCGATACAATCTGTAATCGCGACCAGTAACGCCGGTATCTATGGCTTTACACTTATCAACGGGACAGGAACACTCCTTACCTACTATCAAGGTGTCCAAATGAGATTAGGTGGCGGCATAGTCGTGCAAAACGCGAGCTCGTTCTATGTGTCAAACAGCGTTATTGAGTGCAACAATGCAGATTGGGGCGGCGGTATCTGGGTTTACCGTAGCACCGTTCATGCGAAGGACACCATCATCAGAGATAATATTGCCACAGGTGGTGGCGGCATTCATTTGAGCTATCATGGCCGGATGGTTTTCGATCAGGTAAACCGCTGTAGTGTGTACAATAACATTGCCGGTGGGGTGCAAGATATCGTTGCAACCGACACAAGGCTTTATACTGAAATCTACCTTGATATGGGGACGCTTTGCCCCACTACAGACTACTATATATACTATTCAAGGAGTGTTCCTGAAGGGGAGTGGCCGGGTGGCTTTCCCGTGATCGATATTCTAAGAGGCTGCAAAAGCGAGGTGAATCAGGATCTCTACGTTTCACCTCTGGGCCATGATGATAACGACGGGCTGAGCCCATCCACAGCACTCAAAAGCATCTATAGGGCCTTGCAAGCAGTTGCCTCGGATAGCCTCAACCCCAAGACAGTGCATCTGAGCGGAGGTGTTTATTCCACCAACGACGGTCAGTTTTTTCCCATCGGCGCAAAGCCCTATGTGAAGCTACTTGGAGACGCAGCACAATGGCCGGTCCTGGAAAATCTTAAGTTCAGAGAGACAATCACCGGCTCTCGTGCGCACCATGCCACAGTGGAGAACTTCATCATAGATTACGGGGATAATGCTCGAGGTGCCCAAGCCATATCGATCGGGATGTCAGACCACTTGAGGCTCAAGAATATTATAGTTTTACCCCATCAATCAAATACCCGGAAGGGTATTAGTTTGGGCTCCAATACGTCAAATCCTGTTGCCGTTTCTTTAGAAAATGTGCACATTAGCGGGCAAGTTTCAAGATTCAGTTCGGGCTTGATACTCCAAACCTTGGAAGCGGAGGTAAAAAGCTTGACGATTGATAATTGCCACACCTCTGGAGATTATTTCGACGGACCCTTTTCTATATTCCATTACAGGGGCAAAAAGCTGACTTTTGAAAATTCGCAAATCCTGAATAGCAGCCTGTTAAACTATGATGTAGGGCTCGTCACCATCGGCATGTCTCATGGGATTCCCAGCAGCCGCTTTGTCATGAATAACGTACTGGTGGCCAACAATCGTAGCGGAAGCGAATCTCCAGTTTACATCGCCGCTTTTTCCGATTCCACTTCACTAATTAGTAATTCTACCTTCGCCAATAACCAGGGAGGCTCTTATGCCGTTACCCTAAACGGGAATATTCAGGTATCGAACTGCATCTTTGACAACAATAGCTCAGGGGAGATTCGGAACCAGAGTGATAACCCCGATCCAGACTATATTTCCACGATTTCCTTCAACAACAACTATATCCGCGCTTATCCACAAAGCGTCTTATTGGGTGCGACAAGCTTGATAAGCTTCAATGATATTGTACTCACAGGAGACCCGGGGTTCTGTAGCGCCATAGCAGACGATCCCCTTTCTTACCGCTTAAACAACAGCTCTATCTGCAAAGATATGGGAACCCCCGACACCACCGGTCTCTACCTTCCAGAGCTGGATTTGTATGGCAATCCACGAATCTTCGGCGCAGCCATAGATATCGGCTGCAATGAATGGAGCTATCCGGTAAGCCTTGAAGATGCCATATTACCTATCGGAATGCCTGTTTCGGCGTTTCCCAATCCATTTGAGGCTTGTGTAAACATCGGCTATAGCCTGGACAAAAAAGCTCGGGTATGCCTGAAGATTTATAACCTGAAAGGACAATTGGTGAGAACCTTGGTGAATGGCGAGCAAAGTAAAGGAGAACAACTGGCCATGTGGGAAGGCCGGGATGACCAGGGCAGAGAAACCGCTTCGGGAATATATATGCTACGCCTTGAACTGAATGACAGGCTGCAAAGCATCCGTAAGCTGATAAAGGTACAATAGACTATCAAGGATGAAGAGCATTGGTGCGCATCATACGATAAGCAATGCGGTTATAGACATTAGGTAGCCCGATATATGATAGATCTAAACAGAGAGCGGCGAGATATCCCCCTATTGTATTTTTAGCTTGAGAGGCATGCTATTCAGTGACTTCTCAAAGGTTGGTGTAAATTCCAACTCATAATTTCAAGGTTATTTGAGAACATTTTAGGTTCTCGCTTCTTGCAATTTATCTAAAGTCATATGACCTATTGCAATGTTATTCATCCATCTTATCGTATAAGTTCATGATATTTTCGGTCCATATTATCTGTCAATATCTTTTATTAAACTTGACATATTTTTAGTTGAGTCCCATGGAGTATAAGCCACTTAGCTATGTTTCTGCACCGATTCCTGACCAAGACAAAACTGAAGAAGCAAAAAAGAGCTTTACAGAATAGCGGGAATCTGCTCTTTGGAAAGAAAAATACAATCTGGAGAAGTTTCATGAAGAAATACGGTTTTGACTTACCTAAAAGCCTGCGAAAGACCTTTCTGTTCGACCTGGAAGAAAATTGGTATCTTCCGCTTTATGCAGAGCGCAAAGGCATCCCTTTGCAGAGCATCACACGTCGCGATTTTGGCTATTATAGCATGGCGGTAAACTATCTCAGCTCGGTTTTGGAAGAATCCGCAGCTGTGAATAAAGTGGCGGTTTACAATATTGACCACATGGGGCAGATCCGGGTCTGGGGCAAAGATGCCGCAGCACTCTTAAACAGATCATTGGGAGCCCGCTTTGATGATATGAGGGTGGGCGCCTGCAAATATACCCTGCTTCTCAATGAAACCGGTGGAGTACAGGATGATATGATCCTGATGCGGACCTCGGAAGAAGAATTTATCCTGGTATTCAATGCCGGGCACGATATCACAGATGAAGTGGAAATCGACGGTAAAAAAGTGCAGCTCATTGCCGATATCGATCGCATTATGAGATGCAAGAAGAGTGGGGAAGATGTGGAAGCCGAAGATATCTCGGAACAGCTGGTAAAAGTGGATATCCAGGGCCCGCTGTCTTATAAGATCATCAAAGAAATCTTTGGGGCAGATGTACTGAAAAACCGCTCCAAGCCCGAAAAGAACATGAGCTTCTTTACTTTTAACGAATTTGAGCGCGATTCACACAAGTATTACATCAGCCGCACCGGATACACAAACCGTTGGGGTTGGGAACTTTATATCCCCGCAGCCAGAGCTGAAGAAGATTTTAAAAATATAGTGACCAGAGCGCTGGATTTGGGTGGCCTGCTGGTAGGCTTGGGTGGCAGAGATGAAAATCGCATTTCTGCAGGTGCCTTTGGTTTGCCGCTGATGGGCAGTGAATATGACCCTGATCATAATCCCATCAATAGCCCCCTGTATGATGCCGCCATCGATATGAGCAAGGCTGATTTTGTGGGCAAAGCTGCTCTGCAAAAGGCCTTGGATGAGGGTGTGACGAAACGCCTGAGCATCATCATAAGCGAAGGACTCGTATCAGGTAGAGGCGTGTACCGGGATGGCAAACGCATTGGCAGCGTGAGCTCCAGCATCAATTCCCCCAATCTCAGTCATGAGCAACGTCTGGCGATAGGATCTACCCGCAAAAACGTCAATGATCCTGAGGGAACCGCTGCGATTGGCATGGCCTGGCTCTATGAAAACCAATTTGCCACCGATGCCGAAGGTAAAGACATCGCTTTCCAAGACGATAAACCTGTGCGTATCAAAGTGGAATTTTATCGTGAAGATGATGAGGGGCAGCCCAAAGGCAGAAGTATGTTAGGATATCTCACCCAAGAAGGGATTTCGACATCCACAGCGGCCAAAGCCTTAAAAAACATCGAAAATCTATAAAAATGTATCCGGCTCCTCTTTTAAGTGGGGAGCCGGCTCTTTCTCATTCTTAAAAATACAGGAGCAGATATGATATCAGTACACAATCTGGTGAAAGCATTTCCCCAAAAGGGTGGCAATGTCTTCTATGCTGTGAATGACGTCTCTTTTACCGCAGGTGATGGCGAAATCGTCTGCCTCTTGGGCGTAAACGGAGCGGGCAAGACCACCACCATGAGAGTGCTTTCCACCGTCTTCAAGCCCACCAGCGGAACGGCTGAAGTGCAGGGTTGGGACATCAGGACTCATCCGCAACAGGTAAGGAATAACCTGGGCTTTCTCACCGGAGATACCGGGCTCTACAATCGCCTGCGGGTGCATGAATTCATCCGCTATTTTGGCAGATTGTATTCCATGGAGGATGAGGAGATCACCCGCAGCATGAGCGATATGGCCGAGCTTTTGGATATGAAAGACTTTATGGATAAGAGGATTGAGTTTCTTTCCACCGGTATGAAGCAGAAAGTATCGATCGTGCGTTCTATCATCCACGATCCGCCGGTAATGATCTTTGATGAACCTACCGCGGGTCTGGATATCCTCACAGCGCGCAATATCATCTCCTTTATCCGCAGTTGTAAAGAGCGCGGAAAGTGTGTACTCTTTAGCACCCATATCATGCGGGAAGCAGAACGCCTGGCGGATCGGATCGTGATGATCCACAAAGGCAAGATTCTGGCTGAAGGAAGCCTGGAAGCCCTGCGCGAGGAGACTTCGCAGACTGATCTGGATGATATCTTTGTTTACTATGTAAATCACTATGCAGAAAGTACTGCAGAAGGTATTGTGGTGGAAGCTCATGAATTTTAAGAAAGTGATGATAGTCTATCGCAAGGAACTGATGGAAGTTCTGCGCGACAAGCGTACTCTCTTTATGATCCTGCTGTTACCGGTGATCTTATATCCGGTTTTGATCATCGGATTCAATGCCGTGATGTCCAGGCAGACCGG
>CAXZAB010000087.1:0-8816 GCA_964293715.1 uncultured bacterium
GAGTCGGAAATCTGAGTCAGCTCGAGTCGAAGGCATGTTAAAAGCAAGTCCGGGGGAAAGGCTTGGGATCAGGGTTATAGAGCATTTCTTCCTTGTTTTGAGAGCTAATTTGCTTATCTGTTCTTAGAGGAGAATTAGTGTGATTGATACGCGCAACGAAAATTTCCTGTTGACAAAAGATCATACTATTCTAAAAGTTGGATCAAGAAGAAAATTGAGGAGGTCCTAATGATAGCAATACGTGAAGTATGGCATTGCGAAATCTGTGGAAACACAGTCGTAGCCGTCTTTGGTGGCCAAGGCGAATTGGTTTGCTGTGGTGAACCGATGGAGCTTTTGGATGAACAAACCGAAGATGCTACCAATGAAAAGCACGTCCCGGTCGTAACCGATTTGGGAAATTCGATCAAAGTCGTGGTTGGCTCTGTGCCGCACCCTATGTTAGAGAAACACTACGTCGCATTTATCGAAGTGCTGACCAAAAAGAAAGTATATCGTCATGAATTTAAACCTGGAGACGCTCCCGAAGCGGAATTCCCAGTAAAAATGTCCGAAGTGGAAGCAGTACGCGAATATTGCAATCTCCATGGATTGTGGAAAGCTTAACTAAAGGAGAAATGAATGGCTTTTAAAGATACAAAAACAGCTGAGAACCTTTTGAAATCCTTTGCCGGCGAATGCCAGGCCAAAATGCGTTATGAGTATTCTGCCAAAACCGCAAAGAAAGAAGGATATGTGCAGATCTCCGATATTTTTATGGAAACTGCCTTAAACGAAAAAGAACACGCTAAGGTCTTTTTCCGTCACCTGCTCGCAAACGGCATGGAAGGTGAAGCCATCAATATCGAGGCTTCCTATCCTGTGGGCTGGAGCGAGACCAAAGGCGCCACAATAAAGAATCTGGAATACGCCGCTAATGGCGAAGAAGAGGAATGGACAGAGCTTTATCCTACATTTGCCAATATCGCTGAGGAAGAGGGTTATAAAGATATCGCCCGTTCTTGGAGAAATGTGGCTAAAGTGGAAAGAGAACATGAAAAGCGCTTTCGTAAGCTCTATGACAACGTCAAAAACACTGCAGTCTTCAAAAAAGATAAAAAAGTCTTCTGGAAATGTCTGAATTGCGGATACATCCATGAAGGCGTTGAAGCTTTGAAGATCTGTCCCGCTTGCGAACACCCGCAAGACTACTTTGAAGTACACGTAGAAAACTACTAAAATATTCCCATGGAGGAAATCCCATGAAAAAATGGCAATGCATCGCCTGTGGCTGGATCTTTGATCCGGCAGATTACGACAACGTTTCGTTTGAAGACATGCCTGAAGACTTTGTCTGCCCGGAATGTGGTGTCGGAAAAGACATGTTCGAACCCCTCGACTAAATAGAAAACATAAGTAGCCGGAGAGATTCTTTCCGGCTACTTGATTTTAACTTAAAACACCGCCGTTTGAGGAACTATGACTATAACAGAATTCAATGAAATATTAGATTTCGCCGTTGAGCGTGAAAAAGAAGCGATCTCCTTTTATCGTGATCTGCAAAGAAAAGCTAAATTTGCCGACCAAAAGCAGATGCTCAAAGAGATGGAACAGATGGAAATGGGGCATATCATGGTGATCGAAGGTATTCGCAATAAAGGCATAAAAGAACATGAGATCAAGAACGTGCCCAATCTGAAGATCAGCGAATACCTCACTAAAGAGCTATCTTCGGTAGAGCTAAACTATCAAAACATCTTGATCAGAGCTATGAAGCGGGAAGAAAATTCCGTCAAACTATATACTGAAATGAGCCTGAAGTTTCCTGATCCGGAGCTGTCCACGCTTTTCAAACGCCTGGCTTCCGATGAAGCCAAACACAAGTTGCATTTTGAACAGCTTTACGACGATTTTATCAGCAAAGGCAATTGAAACTAGCACTTGATACGTCTCAAAATTCCGGCTCCATCGCTTTATCTGAAGCCGGGAAGCTGCTGTATAGCGCCTACTTTGACATCAGAGTAACTCATAGTGAGACCCTGATGCCTGCTATCGACAATGCTCTAAAGGTCTGCGGCAAAAGTCCCCGGGATCTTTCGGAGCTCTTTGTCTGCATAGGTCCGGGCTCCTTTACCGGTCTGAGGATAGGCTTGGCCACAATCAAAGGCATTGCTTACGGCTTGGGTATTCCGGTCAAAGCCTACAATTCTTTGCAGCTTTCAGCACTGCCCTGCACCATCGGCTGTAAAAATATCTTAAGCGTAATTGATGCCAGGATGAAAGAGGTTTATGCGGCTCTTTATTATCCCGATCTCAGCATCATCCAAGCGCCCGGCACATTTTCTCCCCTGGATATACATGATTGGGATTTTGAGAACGCCATCATCACCGGAAACGGTGCTGACATTATCCGTAAAAGCTTGGAAACAGAAAACATCAAGACAGAATATGCCCCCGATTATTTCTGCATACCCAGAGCAGAGGGGCTCTTTAGCCTGGCCAGCCTGCTGCCCTCTCCCAGCTATGAGGGGGAAGCGCTCGCAGAGCTGGAACCCTTGTACCTCAGAGAGAGCACGGCTCAGATCAAAAGACGGAAAAAACTCTCCACGTAAAATTGGCGGTTGTGGGGCAAAGAACCTTCTAAACCCTCTAAACTTTCTAAACATTTTTTAGCTTTTCACAGATCATAATACAAAAGGAGATATTATGTTTTTCGACGTTCCAGTCCCCAAAAACGAACCTATACTGTCTTATGCCCGTGGCTCCGAAGAACGAGAGCTGCTGCAGAAAGCTTTGTCAGATTGGGCCAATGATTACTTTGAAATTCCAGCCATTATCGGCGGTAAAGATATATTCACCGGAAACCTTGGAAATTGTGTGGAGCCTCATGCTCATGCCCACGTGCTTGCGAAATATCACAAAGCGGGAGAACAGGAAATCAAAGCTGCCATAGAGGCTGCGAATTCTGCCGCAAGAGATTGGGAGCAAATGCCTTTTTACCACCGTTCGGCTATATTCTTGAAAGCTGCAGATTTACTGGCCACCAAATATCGTTACGCCATGAATGCGGTCACCATGTTAGGGCAGAGTAAAAATGCTTTTCAGTCCGAAATTGATGCCGTTTGCGAGCTTGTCGATTTCTGGAGATTCAATGCCTATTTTGCCCAGAAAATCTATGCTACACAGCCTCTGATCTCGCCCAGAGGAGAATGGAACTTCTCTGAATACAGAGCTTTGGAGGGTTTTATCTTTGCCATCACTCCCTTCAATTTCACCTCCATCGCCGGAAACCTGCCTACCGCTCCTGCCCTGATGGGCAATACGATAGTCTGGAAGCCTGCCGGAACCGCGGTTTATAGCGGATATCTCATCATGAAAATCCTGCGTGAAGCCGGCCTGCCCGATGGCGTGATCAATTTCATCCCCGGTAAAGGCTCTCAGATGGGAAATCTTGTGATGGATTCCCCGCATCTGGCTGGTGTCCACTTCACAGGCAGTACCGGTGTTTTCAACAAAATCTGGAAACGCACTGCCAATAATATCGGTCTTTACAAATCCTATCCCCGCATCGTTGGCGAAACCGGCGGTAAAGACTTCATCTTTGCCCATCCTTCCGCAGATATCGATGCTCTTGCCGTAGCCAGCATAAGAGGGGCCTTTGAATATCAAGGCCAAAAATGCAGCGCAGCCTCCCGGATGTACATTCCAGAATCGCTTTACGATGCCTGGCGTGAAAGAGCCGTAGCCATGCTTGAAACCGTGAAAATGGGCGATGTGCAGGATTTCTCGAACTTCATGAACGCCGTGATCGATCAGACCAGCTTTGACAATATCAAAGGTTACATAGACCATGCCCGCGCCTCCTCTGAAGCAGAGATTATCTGGGGTGGAAAAAGCGACGATTCTGAAGGTTATTTCGTGCAACCCACCCTCATCAAAACTACCAATCCCCGGTTCAAAACCATGCAGGAAGAGATCTTTGGGCCTGTTCTAACGGTCTATGTGTACAAAGATAAGGAGTTTGAAGAGACCCTTCATCTCTGTGACAAGACCTCACCTTATGCCTTGACCGGCGCCATCTTTGCCCAGGATAGAACTGCAATCTGTATGGCAAACACCATCTTGCATCACGCTGCCGGCAATTTTTATATCAATGACAAACCCACCGGAGCAGTGGTAGGACAGCAACCCTTTGGCGGCGGAAGATCCTCCGGCACAAACGATAAAGCCGGCTCCTCCCTGAACCTGCAAAGGTGGATCTCCGCGCGCTCGATCAAAGAAAACTTCGTGCCTGCCACCAAATATGAATATCCCTTCATGATGTAAGAAATGGCTATCGCAAAATCTGCAAATCATATAAAGAGGGGAGTCCGCAGCTGGGTTCCCCTTCCTTTTGTGCGGGTCAATAAACCCTCTAAACCTGCTCAACTTTCTGAACCCTGCTCAGCAAACTTGACAATCACCACAGCTTCTCAGAAGATGTACTTAAAAAGATAAGAGGTAAATCATGTTATACTTACCCACCCGCATATTCATGGGCAGCAATGCCTTAAACGAGGCCCGTCCATACATCTGTAATGAGGGCAATAAAGCTTTAATCGTTACCGGTAAAAACAGTGCCCACAAAAGTGGGGTGATGACAGAGCTATTGCCACTCTTAAAACAAGAGGGAATCGCGCACAGCGTTTATAATGAAGTCAGTGAAAATCCTGATCTGGACTGCGTGATGAAAGGCAAAGAGCAATTCCTCCGGGAAGGCTGCGATTTCATCATCGCTATCGGTGGCGGTTCACCCTTGGATGCTGCCAAAGCAATCTCACTGGCTGCAGCTAATGACCTGACGGAAAGCCAGCTCTATGATGAGACTTTGAGAAAGAAGAGCTATGGCATTGTAGCCATTCCCACTACGCATGGCACCGGCTCTGAGGTAACGCAATACAGTGTCCTCACCAATACCAAAACCCGCATCAAGGCCGGTTTTGGCAGCGATCTGATCTTCCCCAAGCTCGCTATCGTAGATGCCCGCTACATGCGCAGCCTGAGCAGCAAAGTAAGCCTGAACACCTCTATGGATGCCTTGTCTCACCTTTTGGAAGGACTCTACAGCACAAATCGTGTGCCGATGCTGTATCCGATGATCTTCCAGGGGATCGGACTCATCATCAAGAATCTCTCCCTGTGCCTGAAAGATCCTGATAATCTACCAGCCCGGCAAGCTTTGGCCAAAGCTTCACTGTTTGGAGGAATCGCCATCGCCCATACCAGCACCACTTTGCAACACGCCATTGGTTATCCATTTACCACAGAATTTGACGTCCCCCACGGCTTGGCCAATGCTATGTTTTTAAGGCAGATCATGCAGCTTTACGCTCCGGCGCTGGAAACCGAATTGGATTTGCTCTTTGCAGACTTAGATATGAGCCAGGATGAGTTTATAGACTGGTTAGACAGCTATCCCATTCAGCTGAAGGTGAATCTGCGAAGTGTCGATTTAGAGGCTTGGGTAGCCCAGATTCTGAGCAGCAGAAATATCCAAATCTCTCCTGTGATTCCTACAGCCGCTGAGTTGAGGGATATTCTCAATACCGTTCAAAAAAGCTAAGGAGATAAAAAGATGAAAGTAAAAGAATTTCGCGAGGAGCGCGTCCGGCTCACCAAGCTCACTCTGGACAAAGCCAATCTCAATATCAAGCGCTTTTTTGCCCTGGATCATGCCGCTTATGAAGACGGCGAAATCCCCGTTAAATATAAGGAAATGATGGGCTTGGTAGCCTCAATGGTCTTGCGCTGTGATGATTGCATTTATTACCATCTTGATCAATGCAAGGAGGCCGGTGTAAATGATCCTGAACTAAATGAAGCAATGAATATCGCTTTGGTGGTGGGTGGTTCGATCGTGATCCCGCATCTCAGACGGGCTATGGCATATTGGGAGGAGCTGGCCAGCCTTACAGAATAGCCTTATTCACCCAGCCAATGCCAGACAGCTTCGGCGAAACCATCGGTATCGCAGGTAGCCACTGTTTGGTACTTGCTCTGCAAATCCTGGGGTGCATTGCCTGTAACATAGGCATTGGGGCTGACTTTTAACATCTCCAGATCATTATAGTCGTTTCCGATGACCATGATCTCATCTGCTTTGGCGCCCAATTTGTGCATCATATAACGCACTGCTCCACCTTTGTTTACTCCGGAAGCAAAGATTTCGATCCACATCGTACAATAGTCTATCGGCGAAGTGGTTCTCACCGCAGACATGGGATAGAGCCTTTTGTAGATTGCATGATAGAGGTCCTCACGATCTTCAGCCACCATAGCCAAAAACTGCGTGGCAGCCATGAAATCATCGATACCGGCAAGGTCCAGCTCCTGTGCATAATCTTTGTAGAGATCTACCCTGCGCATAAAGTCCGCCATTCCGGTTTTGACCCGGTAGTGCATGAGATGGGTGTCCGGAACTTTGTGGTGCAGCATATAATCTACCTCAAATTCTTCCAGAGTAGCGCAGACTTTTCTCACCTCTTCACCATCAAGATCATGGGAAAAGATCAGCTCTTTGGTATGCCAATTTAGGATTCCGGCTCCGGTAGCGAAGATGGCATAATCAAAAGGAGCGTCAGGAGGAAGCGCACTATTGAGGCTGTAAAGAGAGCGGCCGGTAGCTAAAACCCGGTAAATCCCACGCTTCTTGAGCTCTTCCAGAGCTGCAAGATTTGCATCCGAGATGCTCCCCGCAGAATGCAGAAGGGTCCCATCCAAATCTGTCACACAGATCTTGGTCTCGTTTACTTCAGGTTTTTCCGGCATAGAATCCGCTCCCACAAAACGCCCTCAGCTCCGGGTTGACCGGCGGTTTGACTGAGCTCAATAGCATCATGGATCAATTGTGTAGCCAGCGTGATCGCCTCATGAATATCCATAGCTTGCAGGCGGTAAACCACCATCAGCGTACTGAAGATGTCTCCGGTCCCGGTATAAAAGCAGGGAATGTATTCGGTTTCGAAAAGTTTAAAAGCCTCACCGGCTGAATAGAGCACGGCATGCCCTCCCCCTTCATGTGGCACACTGGTAATCACCAGCTCTGGTGTGCCCAGCCTATGAAGCCTTTGGCACAGCTCTTGCAGGTTCTCTTCTGAACATCTTTTCCGGCAGGGAACGTTGGCCAGGAAACAGGCTTCCGTATAGTTCGGACTGATGATATCGGCCTTGGCCACCAGTTTGCGCATAGCAGGGATTATAGATTCGTCATAACAGCTATACAATTCACCATCATCCGCCATCACGGGATCGATCAAAATCAGACAATCTTCACCACCAAAAGCAGCGATGGCATCCAGCACAATTTGCACCTGAGCCGTATTTGCCAAAAACCCGCTATAGATGGCCGAGAATTCCAGCTTTAGAGCCTGCCAATGGACCAGACTCTTTTGCATAATATCATCGGTCGCCATCATCTGATAATCTTCAAAACAGGTATTCGCCGTAAGCAAAGAAGTGGGCAAGACATTAAGCTTCAGCCCAAAACTATACAGGGTGGGGATGATGGCCATCAGCGAGGTATTGCCAAATCCGGAAAGATCGTTGATGACCAGAACTCTTTTACTCATGCGCCTCTGGCTCCAGAGGTATCTGATAGGTATAGATGGACTTCCCCTGCAGATCAAAAGTCTGAAGCGACAGCTTGCTTTCATCCTTACGCATAATGATGTAATGATGGATTTTCTCAAAATAGAGGCTGTAAGGACTGAGCTCTCCCATATCTCTGAGCGGAGCGCCTCCACCACCGGTGACAAAGTAATGGATGCCGTCAAAAACAAGATGTTCAAAATCGTGATCGTGCGCACAGAAGACCGCCAGCACCTTGTGTTTTTTGAGAAGTACGGGCAGATACAGCTCCAAACCCAATTCCTGACCGTGATGGCCAGAACTGAGTACGGGATGATGCAGAAGCAGGATTTTGGGCAGTTCACTGGCTGCCAATTGCTCTGTTAACCAATTATACTGCTCAGATCCCGGCAGAAGATCCAGATTGCTATCCAGCACGATATACTTCAGAGAGTCATGTTCCAGAGCGTAATAGCTCTTCTCAGAAGCTACAGCAAAATTCTGCTGATAAAGCTCCAAATCCTTTTCATGATTCCCCCGCACCGGATAGAAAATATCCTTCAGCGGACTGATGATTTCCTTGAAGCTATCATACTCGGCCTGAGTTTGACCTTTCTGATTTTGATCTCCGGTATGAAAGGCCAGCTCAAGAGTCAGATCTTTCACCTGCTGAATCAAAACGCGATGCACATCAGAATGTTTGCGGGTATCGCCATAAATAAGGACATCTGCTGCAGCGAGCCAGACAAAGCCGATCAAGACGAGCAAGAGGGTAAGTTTTTTCATCATAAGAGTTTCTCGTATTCCTTTTGAAAGGCTTGCAGGTCTTCCCAAGCCGGACGCTTCCAATTGCTATTGCGCAAAAGAGCGGCAGGATGGTAGGTCACAAAGGCCGGAATGCCCATAAATTCATGACAGCTCTGCCTATGCCAGGTGAGGGTGTTGGTATTGCCAAAAAGGCTTTGCGCTGCCACCAAACCCAGAATCAGAAGGATTTTGGGCTGGATAATCTGGATTTGTTCCACCAGATAAGGCATACAGGTCAGACGCTCTTCAGCGCTGGGATTGCGGTTTTCGGGAGGGCGGCATTTCACGATATTGGTGATGTAAATGTCTTCGCGCTCAATTTGTATCGCTGCCAGCATTTTGTCCAAAAGCTTGCCAGCAGCGCCCACAAAAGGTTTGCCTATTTTGTTTTCACTATCCCCGGGACCTTCGCCGATGAGCATGGC
>CAXZAB010000088.1:0-8809 GCA_964293715.1 uncultured bacterium
ACCTTCGGCAGCTCCGGGACCACTGCTGTCCGGCACGTGATGACCCCTGCTGTGAGCCTCACCTATTTGCCGGATCACTCTGACAATAGCCAGTTCTACGGTTTCGGAGGCATATCACTGCGGCAGAACATAAAAGAGCAGCTCAATCTCAATTTTTCCATAGCACAGAAATGGCAGCTGAAGCTGGGTAAAGAACGCAGCCAGCGCAAGCTGAACGATCTGTTTACCTGGGATTCCCGCATCGCTGCAAATCTGAAAGAGGAAAACAAGCGCTTTGGCGATATCTCCCATACCCTGGGGTTCAGACCCGGATCCTTCAATCTGGGTTCTCTGAAGCACAAGAGCTGGGCTCTGAATAACCTGAAAGCGAATTACAACTCCCGCCTCAGCCTTACCCAAGAGACTCATAAAATGGGCTTCGATGCTCTGGCCATCAAGAATCAATATTTTTCCCAGACTGTCGGCATCGGCGGTGATGCAAATTATATGGATTACTTTCCTATGCCTTTGAACAGAACCTTTTCCGCCTTTGGAGAAGACTCTGCCAAAACCCCTGGCATTACGTCTGAAAGCTGGAATCTCAGCGTAAGCCATGATCTGTTTAGCCCCAAGAGTCTGCTCAGTCCCAAAAGCCAAAATCTGAGGATGAACGCCGGGCTTAAGCTCACCCAAAACTTCAGCCTGAGCTATTCGAACTATTATAACCTGAAGGGCAAGGAGCTTATTTCACAGAGCATTAACCTGAGCCGCGACCTGCACTGCTGGAAGCTGGACTTTTCTTTTACGAAACGTAATGAATATTGGGATTACCGCATTGTCTTCTTTAACAAGCAATTCCCGGATGCCCTGAAGTTTAAGACCAGTGACAGTAAAAAGTATTAAGCGCGCGATCTTTCTGGATCGGGATGGCACGATCAGCCCTGATGAATACGGCTATATCAACGATCCCGAGCATTACCAGCTTTATCCCGAAACACCGGCCGCCCTGCGTATCTTCAGCGAACTGGGCTACCTGATCTTCATCGTTACAAACCAAAGCGGCATCGCCAGAGGATATTTGGATATGGGGCAGCTCAGCCAGGTGCATCAAAAGATGCGGAAGCTGATTGCAGACACAGGAACCGAGCTGGATGGCATTTATTTTTCCCCTTATCATCGCGATGGCATTGTGCAGCCCTATAATATCGATCATGAAGACCGCAAACCTGGTATAGGAATGTTTAAGCAGGCCAGGGCAGACTTTCGTTTTGACCCTTACCAGTCCTTTATGATCGGCGATCGCAGCAGTGATATCGGCTTTGGCCAGAATTCAAAGATGAAGAGCATTCTCCTGCTCACCGGAAACGGCCAAGAGGAATTTCAGCAGATGCTCAGCTCTGATGCAGAGTTTAAGCCTGATTTTATCTGCGACAATATCCTGACCGCAGCCGAAATGATCAAACGCTTTTATCCATGAAGTTTGTGGCCCGATACAGCCCCCAGAAATTCCTGAATTTCAGCTTCGATGCCCAGATCAAAGCCTTGCACAAACTCCTTGCCGAGCTGGAATATGAGCTGGCCGATCCCATCAACCGTGAGTCTTTGATTCAGCAGATCCAGCAGCTCTACCCTCTATGCAAAAAGACTTTACCTACCCGGATGGACACCCTCATCCGCAATTTACCCACAGATCCCTTTCGCCTCCTGCGTGCCCTGGGCGAATATCAAAGCGATAAAACTTTCAAGGATAGCCAGATCCGGCTGAAAACCGGAGACGGCAAGGTCACACCTGATCCTGAAGACCTGAAGCGCTCAGCTCAGATCACCGTGATTGCAGACAACCTGCGTAGTGTATTCAATGTGGGTTCGCTGTTTCGCATCGCGGAATGCCTGTCTATCGGCAACCTCATCCTCTGTGGCATAACGCCCACCCCGCAGCACCCCAATATGGCCAAAACAGCATTGGGCACTTGTGATAAGGTACCTTTCAGCTATTGTGAAAACACCACAGAGGCAGTATTGGAGCTGAAAAGTACAGGGCACAGGATCTACGCTTTGGAAACTGCCGAACCTTCTCAATCTGTGTACAAAACCAAGTTTGATCTGCCCCTGGCTTTGGTGGTGGGCAATGAGGCCTTGGGCATAGATCCCCGGGTGCTCAGCCTCTGCGATGAGATAGTATATCTGCCGGTCTTAGGCTGGAAGAATTCCCTGAATGTATGCGTAGCCACCTCGGTCGCGCTTTATCAAATCATGTTTGGAGATCGCTGAACCCTCCCCCAAGAGCCACATTTTTTAGAGAAATCCAATGCACAAAAAAAGGAGCCCGAACTAATCCGGGCTCCTTTACTTATATAGTGCTATTTATTTCATTAAGATCATTTTACGGTTTTGACGCCTATCTTTATGCTTGGCGGAATAGAAATACAGGCCACTGCTCACGGCATTGCCATTTTCATCATCTCCGCTCCAGTTAAAGCTGTGCGCTCCTTGTGCGAGCTCTCCTTGGAAGAGCTTTTTCACCAATTGTCCTTTGGTATTGTAGATAGCAAGTTCGATCTCGCCACTTTGAGGCATATCAAGCGCTATCGTAGTAGAGGGATTGAAGGGATTGGGATAGTTTTGCTTGAGCTTGGGATTCTGCAGCCCCGGGCTTACCAGATCTGCGTTTGCGACAGTTTCATTACTCAGTCTTTGAGCAAAGAGTCCCAGGATCTCAGTTTTACCGCTGCTGCGGCCATCTGCCCATACTACATAAGCGTCACCGCCCAGGTTTACACCTTTGGGTTGATACTGCGCTTTTCCGGCATCGCAAAGGATGGCTCCGCCACCCCCGTTAATGAGCTGGCCATTGGGATTTATGTAGTCATAATAGATGTCACTATCTATGGTAAGGTAATCTGTCCAGGTTACCAGGACCCCGCCGCTACCAAAACCAACCAGGTTTGGGTGAGACTGGGTAGAGTCTTTTACCACCACTTCTGTGCCCAGGGTTCCCCACATGGGCATGCCTTCGAAAGTGAACTTTTGAGCCCAGATATTGGGCTCGCCGCCCACATTTTCGCACCAAGTGGCTATGATTTCATTATCGGTAACCGTGAGATCGGCATGTTCTTGTTCCTCACCGCTGGCTGCGATCTGCAGGCCTTCGGAATCCCAGAGTCTCTCACCGGTGCTGGAAAGATGTTGGGCATAATATTGCAGGAAGCCTGCGCGCAGGTCCTTCCAGGTGATTGCTATGCCCTGGGGAGTAGCTTCCACTACGGGATCAATTTGAATTTTAATCGGTAAATCATCAAAATTGGCAACCCGCACGCCTTCACCTTCCCAACCGGGATAGGCATCTCCGTCTGTAGTGACGCGTTTGGCCCAGATGGCCTGAGCGCCCAAAGCGGCGTGTGCTCTATGCCAGACATAGTAATCTTCGACAATGTCTGACAGTATGCATTCATCGTTCATAAACCCATCATTCAGGGTAGAAAGCAGGACGCCATTGGGGCCCCATTGCTTTTGTGAATTTACGATTCTCTGACCATAAACGTGGTTTATGAAGGTGCCGCCGATGGAATCCCAATTTGACCAGCCGATGTAGAAAGAGTCATTGTGATAGGAGATTTTGGCGCTTTCCTGCGAGAGTGAGGCAGCTTCAGTGATTTTTATGCCATTATCGCCCCAAAGTCTTTCACCGCTGGCGCTAATAAGCTGGGCATAGATATTGGGATTATCGTCACGTGCATCTACCCAGACCAAGGCTATCTCATCATCGTCAGTCACCACAGCATGCGGAAGCTCTTGTTTGCTCCCACCTTCCAGGGTGATGGGGCGTCCGTTGGTTTCCAGAGTAGTCTCGCCATCCGGGGTCAGGATTTGGTAAAAAATACGGTAACCGTCACTGGCAAAGCGGGTATCCTGCCAAAGTATTACGGTATCATCGGAGCGCGGCAAGATCATATATTGGCCTAAAGGTGTATCGCCGCTGAGGCCCCAGAAAACCTGTTCGCCATCGGCTTCCAGAACTTCATTGCCACTGGCATTCAAAACCTGATAATACAGGCCCACGCTGCCATCTCTGATATCCATCCAGTTTATAAAAACGTTGTCTCCGCTGGCTTTTATAAGACCACCTTCTTGCTCATGGGGCTGGGTACAGATAGCTCTTCCGCCTGCGGTCCACAAGGCTGCGCCGGCACTATTGAGATGCTGGGCATAGATGTCATAATTGGGAGCATTTCCATTACGAGTGTCATCCCAAACTATATAGACTCCACCGTCGTTGTCAGCATCCATCCGCTGACCGATCTGTGCAAATTCGGCTGTAACCAGCTCTATACCATCTTCTGCCCAGAGTTTGTTGCCATTGGCGCCAAGCTTTTGTGCAAAGAGATCTGCATTTTGGCTATCCAAACGGAAATCTTCCCAGACGATTACTACTGCATTGTCAGAAGTAGCTTGAATCCTGGGATTCTTTTGCATAGCGGGGATAGGTGCATCCTGATCGCCATAGACGATATAGGGATCTGCCCACAAGATCTCTCCGGCCAGATTAACTTTCTGAGCGTAGACATCAGGATCATCATTGCGTTGGTCGGTCCAGGTAAAAACAAAATCACCACCGCTGAGGGCTGCCATTCTCACTCCGTATTGATCTCCAACGGCCACAGCCAGAGCCAGAGGAGCGGTCCAAGTCATATTGCCATTGGCATCAAAGTGTTTGGCATATACATCTTTATCACCTATATAATCATGAGTGTAGGCCATCATCATACCACCTTGTCCGTCGGGAAGCATAGTATTTTGAATCTCATCGCCGGGACCATTGGCCACCGGGATGCCGTTTACGGCCCAAAGAGGTGCGCCCACAGCTGAAAGCCTTTGAGCATAAAGGTCATTACTGGGATTACGGCCGTCGCCCCAAATGATGAAGGCACCGCCATCCAGGTCGGCTTCCATATTGATGCCAAGCTGCATGCCGTTTCCTACGCAGACCGGTTTTCCACCTTCCTGCCATAAGAGATCGCCATTGTTATTAATTTTCTGAGCAAAGACATCGCCATCCAGGTCCTGGGAAAAGTCTATCCAGGCAATGATATAATTGTTATCTGAAGTACGAGTGATGACAGGGTCTTCCTGACGATCAATCTTGCCATCAATAAGCACGGGTTCTCCCCACACCATATTGCCATTGGCATCCACTTTTTGGGCCCAGAGGTCTCTGTCGCCCAGTTGGGTGTCACTCCATACGTAAATTGCTCCACCGTCCAAAGTTTCGATTCCGGTACGGAACCATTCTATATTCACTCCCTGGCGGATGGGGGTCGCATCATCCCACACTAAACCTGCGGTTAATAAAGCTACGGACATTGTCAGTAGCATGATCAGAGTTATTTGTCTCACACTCAGCTCCTTATGTTTATAATATCTTATTTAAAAAATCAACCCGCTGATTTGCGGGCGTATCTTCCTCTTGACTATTAGATGCAAGAAGAGTTCCAATTGGCTGCATAAACTACTTAATAAGTGACGTCCCAAATATTGGTGTAAATTCAACTCATAGTTTTACGGCTATTTAAGAGCAGTTTAAGCTCTCGCTTCTTGCAATCTATCTATAGTCTGACAAATAGTCACCTTCCGAGCACTATAACCTTTGCGTTGCTGCGCTTTCCGTTTATTGATGAAGATATGAAATACAACCCAGCCGCTACTCGATGTCCGCTGTAGTTTCTACCATCCCATAGCATTTTGTATCCATCTTGAGTCTTTGACGTGACCGGTAGTCTACGCACCAATTGCCCCTTTAGATTGTAAACATCTACCACCGGAGCCGTCACCATATCTGTTTTTACATCAATGGTCAATTCGGCGCTCATGGGATTGGGATAGCATAGCAGACTTGGCCCGGCAGGTACATTCACTGCGTCCTCGGTTTCTGTAGTTGAATAGGAATAAATCGCCACATTATCCTGACTGAAGAGGTACATATATTTGTCATCCCATTGTATATGCCATACATAAGAATCTTGAGGCATATAGTAGCTTGCTGTTATGAATCCAGTAGGATAGCCTTCCGTATCGTAAAAGCTTACTCCAAGTTCACTACTGACGCAAACGTAATTGCGAAAGTATCCCCAATGGATATCGTTTTCCACTTGAAAAGCACCCTGTGGGTGGTAAAAGATGCTTGGGGAATCAGGGCTGGTTAGATTGCGTAAGAAGAGATACTCTCCCGCTGAAAAGAAATACCCAGGCTGTGGTACCAAATCAGGTAAAATCTGAGCAAGCTGAGGAGCATTATTACTCATACCGCTATACACATACAAGTCAGCGTTGTAAGCAGCCCCAAGCTCTGAAAGGTAGAGCAATCCGTTGGCAAATACCGGAGACTGAAGTGTATAGCCCAATTGATATTCGAGGACACTATATGCCATGTCATTACTAATGTCATACTTTGATATCATGTCTGTCTGGGTATTGAGCATATAGAAGCTCTGCGGCTCGTTTTTATTGCAAAAGATTGTATTATATGGTGTCGCTAGCTGCTCATAGATTAATATGGGGTCACTCAGTGCTGAGATGTTGTACACTCTATAGTAACTGCTTCCGAGTATATGGTCAAATATTCCGAACATATAATGTCCATTTAGATCAATCCATGCACTCTGATCCGCCAGAATGGTGAAAGAGTATTCCGGCACAAAGGGATCAGAGATGTCAAAGCATGCGATCCCGCTATAGCGCACAGGTAACAAAGCATAGTCCCCATACTTATGTCCTGCCCCGGCATAGTCATTGTAGCGGTAACACTTGGAGACGAACTGCACCTCACCTGTCGAATTCATGCGGAGACATAGGCAGCCAAAGTCACTGCACGGGAAGAAGATAAACTCACCATAAACGTACAGTAAATCACTCATTGGACTTATCTCTGCACCAGCAGGGAAATCCTGCACACCCGTTAGTATCGGCACCGTAGGATTAGAAATATCATACACCAAGAATCTACTTTGGTGGCCTGTATGATCATTGAAGACAAGATACCCGTTGCAAAATGATCCTCGTGAGGCGTTATTAAGCTCGATGAAGCTATGTTGAGTCCAGTCTCCGCTCTGCTGAAACTGCCATATGTGCAAACCTGTATGGTCCTGACTACCGATTAATTCTTCATTAATTGTGATGAAATATGGGAAGGTATTCTGTCCATAAGGCAAGGTGACGCTTCCGACTTCAGTTAAACCGCTGTCATTCACAGTAAAGATGGAAAAGTTTGTTTCATTGGTAGCACGCGTAATTACAAAGTTTCCGGGTATTACTTCATAGTACAGGTAAGAGGGATAGCTGTGGACAATGCTAAATGTGATGGGATCTATAATAACTATGCTCTCCAGCAGACCATTTACTTGTTTCTGTGCCAGTAAATAGCCGTTCACCACGCGTAAGCTGCTAAAACGCAAGTTATTTGTTCCGCTCGGAATAGCTCCGGCTGCAATAGGACTTAGCGGATCGGAGATATCTATCCGATACAAGGCCCCCATATCCGGCTCAACATTAGTGAAAGGGTTATATGCCACAGCAGCGAACATGAAATTGCCAGTCTGTGCCATTTCAGTAGTCATTCCACCTATGCCAAAATTGGCGATTTCCGTAAAGCTGCCAGCCGTGCTATCCCATTCTGTTACCTGGAAGCCGTAGCTGTTTGGTAGGTAAACATAAGGATAGTCAATTACAGGATAACGGTTAGTAGCCCAGTCATGACAAGAAAAGGCAAAACGTGACACTTCTGTAGTCTGGAGATGGGAAGTCTGCCCCCACAGCACAGCACAAAAAAAGAGGAATAGTGCTATACAAAAGTACCACTTTCTTTGATTAATCATCACTATTTCTCCATATTTGATTACTATTTATGTATGGGATGCGGTAAGTTAGGTATAGACGGTAACTTAAAATACGGGTTTGCCCAAGGGGCCTCTTCCCAAATCCACACTCTTGATTGTGACACCGTCCTGGTTCCTTGAGTCACAATGAATATCGCATTACAATTCTGGAAAGGGAAGCCGTTCCATACATATGTTTGCCGCCCGCACCATTGGACGGTGGGAGTTATCGTTGCATTTGCATTCTCGCCAAAGGGAGTTGCTGCAACAACAAGTACCTGAATATCTCCTTGGTTAGAATACACCCCGTCTATCGTCAGAATAACAGTGGTAGCGTGTAATAGCATACCGGCTAGAACAAGTGCTAACATGATTGTTAGTTTCTTAGGTATTACGTTTCTCATTTTTTTCCTAGTGTGCTACAGATGTATGAATTAAAGTTACATATTTTCAGTTCTGTCCCAAGTGTTGGCGTAAATTCCAACTCATTGTTTCTGATGTCCTTTGAGAACATTCAAGTTCCTTCGTCTTGCACTCTATTTTAGATCATGAAGTTCTAACAACTACACTAAGTGTCATCTCATCATTTCTGTCAAGAACTATTTCCAAACAAGATACCTTATCAGTTTCTCCTGAACAAGCTAAACAAGGAAGGAAGCCATGCCCTCCTTGATACTTGGACTTGAATTGAGGGCTAAGGCTACCGGGGGAGACTGTTCAATTCCTCTCCCCAAGTCACGCCACTCTCTTTACACTTTAAAGTGAATAAGTGGCCAAAGCCTATTTTAATCCGTATTATCCAGGCCAATTACCTGCAAAGCGAGAACGGGACGCTATTTTAGACATCAACTTGGGATAGAGGTGCTTAGCTGCTTAGTTTGAAAGAGAGCCTGTCGAGTAGGTAAGAGGAGTTTCACCCCAAACCCCTCACAGAACCGTACGTGAAGCTCTCGCTTCATACG
>CAXZAB010000089.1:0-8747 GCA_964293715.1 uncultured bacterium
AGGCCCCGCTCTCCCATAATAGGCCCAGCTCGATATTGCTGCGCTGAGCAGGGGCGATCAGCTTCTTCACCGGCAGCCAGGAACCATTGTCCTGCCCCACCCATCGATAACGCCCTCTGGAAAACTCTTCATAATCTCCCTTCCCGGGGCCCATATAGCTGAACACCACGTTAAAAACAGCGCTGGAATCCCCCGGAGCATATTCATAATAAATCAAACCCTGTGGGTCTATCAGCTGAACATAATCACCGGAGCCAGATTCAGTTTCGATCACGCCATCACTTAAGGCAGGACTGTCTCCCGCCACGGCCAAGCTGTCCAGATCGGCATCACTGAAGCTGTACAAAAGCGGATTGTCCTTGCTATCGCTTTGATGCACCAGGTGATGATGGATACTGAAGCGATCGCTCAGCTGAATTTTTGAGCCGGTAAAATAGTTGGATTGGCGAAAGTTTTCGTCTGAATACTGAAACCAGGCATTCACCGTATTGGAGGAGCTTACCAACCGGCGAAACATCACCGAGCCCTCGGCATAGTCTATGTAGTAGTCCAGCCCCCGCGCCAAAAGATCGCCATCCAGATAGATGCTTTCCGTACCGGCCACGATGATGAAGCTGCGCTGAGAATCGTCTGCCACCAAATAGTAAGGTCCCTGTTTACCATCCACGATCTGGATCTGCATCATGGCAGATTTGCCACCGCCGGCGCTAAAGGCTGCCTGAACCTTGTGCCTGCCTTCATACGAGGCAGCGATCCCTTCGATCTTGGTCTTATACCTGAGGTAGCGGCTCTCCTCAAATTCAAGTTCCAGATCTCCCATGCCCAGTTCCCAACGCTTGCCATAGACGCGGATAAAGACCTGATCCAAGCTGGAAAGTTCTTTGGAATCTCCTTCAGGGCTGAGTTTGCTCTGGCTGTCTGAAAGCTGGGCGGTGATGAAGATATTTTGGGAAAGTTCTCCATCCAGATTCACATATAAGGATTGTAAAAGGTCGGTTTCGCCACTCTCGGAGAAGCTGAGGGCAAAGGTTTTGCTGCCGCTGATCTCCAGTTTGGAACTGGGATTGAACCACTGCGATTTTGGCCCGGGGCGGGTGACCAGTAAACTATCTGAAATATCCACTCTCTCATAGAGCTGTATCCTTTTGGTATATTGCTCGGGGATGATGAGGTAGCTGATGCTGAGGATGTGGTTTTCGGGCATTGTCTTCAGATTCAGAATGCCTTTTTGATAATTCAGCTCGTAATCGAGCCCCATGACAAGCTCCAAACTATCGCTGAAGACCTTCTCGGAGGAGACTATGAGGTTTTGGCGGGAAAGCTGATAGGTAAGTTTATTCGCTTCCAGGATAACGGTTTCGTCTATGACAAAATCTGAGGCAAAAAGGGCAGTTCCCCAAAATATGATGACGAAGAACAGCCGGTATCTGCGCCACATCAAACGGGATGGATTACGTAAGTAACCACTCCCCAAATGATGAAATCCGCATCTTCGGTGATCTGGACAGGCTGGAATTCATCGTTTTCCGGCACCAGCCAGTATTCGCCTTTCTTGATGATGAGGCGCTTGAGCATAAATTCTCCATCCACGATGGCGATCACCACTTTATTTGAAGTGGGCTCTATGGCACGATCCACTATGGCCAGGTCTCCCGGATAGATGCCCGCACCTATCATGGAATAGCCATCCACTTCCATAAAATAGGTATGCTTTCTGTGAACAATCAAACGCTCATTCAGATCCAGCTCTTTTTCAGTATAATCCGTCGCCGGTGATGGGAAGCCGGCCGGAACACTGGTGGTGAAAAGCGGACACGCCACCTTCTCACCTATCACGGCTTTGTAGATCATCTTTATCGAACCATCGGTTTTAAACTTTTTCATATTCTAAAAACAGGGGCGGACAGATATCACTCCATCCGCCACATGCTAAGGTACCAGGTTTATTTGATCCCTGAAAGAATGTTCTGCGCTTGAACGCCATAAGTGGCATCGTTTACCAAACGCTCCAGATCCGCCTTGGCGGAGTTCATATTTTTGAGCTGATAATAGGCCACGCCACGCAACATACGGGCTGCAGAATCATTGGGCTCGTCCTGCAAGACTTTTGTGCTATAGGTGATTACCTTGTTCCAATTCTTGGCGGTGTTGTAATGACTTGCCAAGGTGAGAGCCAAGCGGGAATTCGGGACCAAATCCACAGATTTTTCCAGGAATTCCACCATCTTCGCGTTGTTGCCCAATTGTGAATAGTTTTGTCCCATCTGAGCGTAAACTACTGCCAGAATACTGGGTTCGGGTTTGGTATTGGCCAGCTTTTGCAGATATGTATTGGCCAATGCCCATTGGCTGTTGGCACGATAGAAATTGCCCATGCGGGTATACATATCAGCATCGGGACGCAAAGTCTCGGCCTGCTTATAGGCAGCTTCGGCTTTGGCATAATTGTTGGCCTCAGCATAACCCTCGGCCAGTTTGATATAGGCAGCACCATCTTGTGCCACCGCAGCATAATCTTCCAAGACCTTAAAAGCACGGTCATCGTCCTTGATGAAATCTTTCAGGACAAAAAATTTGGCATTCAGGATGTCTCCATCGTTGGGTTTCAGCTTCAAAATGTCGTCGTAATACAGCAACGCTTTTTCGTATTGACCGCCATCCCTGGCCATAATGGCAAGGTTGTTGTATGTACCCAAGACATATTCATCCAATTCGTTTTGAGAAATGCGTACGGGCTTATGGCTTTTGTAAATCTTCAGGGCAGCTTCATAGTGTGTGATGGCTTCATTGTACATACTCATGTCTATGCTTTCCTGGGCCATATCGATATGGGTTTTGGCCACATTAAGTTTCATACTTTCGATATTATAATCCAAGGAATCGCTCTCCGTAGCAGTGGGAGCGGCGTTTTCAAAAAGTTTGATAGCGGTGGTAAAGGCGCCAATCGCCTGTTCCAGCATTCCATCTTCATAAAGATCAGCAGCTTCCTCGGCAGCGGCATGAGCCAAGGCCATTGGGCTAATAACGGGCTCCGGCACCACTTCAATTTTCTTATTCGAAGAGCAGGCACTCAGAGCTAACAGCACCACAAGGGCGACAAGTGTAAAGTATCTGAATTTCAGCATCAAATCCTCCAGTTTTTAATTTTGTCCCACTCTAGCAATGACTCATTATTTTGTCAACTTAAAAAAAGAATCAGACATCCCCTCTTTTTTTGAGAGCCTGATTTTTTCATGCTTTTTAGCCTCCAGAATCTCGTGACCCGCAGCGCTCCTCCTGTATAGCTTGCGGTAGAGATGCAGTAAAGATGAGAGCATTATTTCCTGCTATTTCCGCGACATCTTTACTATTTCAAATGAGCTAAGGCAGTCCCGGCAGAAGTTTCTCTAAACTTGAGACCCAATCTTTCAAATTATTATATGGGTGATAGCCCGATGTTTTGGGAAAATTCCTGAAAAAAGAAACCCAGACAAGTTCCTCCCTTTTTGGCTGCTTTTCCAGGTGGACTAAAATATGCGCCAAAACTGCATTTCGCCCTACTTTGACCTTGTGGAGAAGGAAACTGGGACTGCCCAAATCTTGCAAAACAATGGAATAAAATAAGGTGAGGTAAAAATATTACATTAGGTAGTGTAAAATAATATACACAGGCTAATATCTTGACTGCAAAGGAGGTGAGCTTACTTACTGCCATACTTTGTTGACACAATTCAAAAAATATATGCTAAAATTGTTTTTTTTTCATTGACAGATTTTCTAAGTTCGCGTTTCAATGGCGGTGTTATATCTCTAACGCTTATACAAACTACTATTAGGAGGTAAAATGAGCAGAGATGAGTTAGTAAAAAAGATCGCGTCCGACGCCGGCATTTCACAAAAAGTAGCCGGTCTTGCACTCGCTTCCGTCCTTGAAGGTATTACTATGACCTTAGCAAGAGGCGGCAGAGTTTCCTTGGTTGGTTTTGGATCCTTTAGTGTTGCACACCGTGCAGCCCGCAAAGGTATTAATCCTAAAACCAAAGCCCCTTTGGATATCCCGGCACGTGATGTTCCGGTTTTCAAAGCAGGCAAAAACTTGAAAGACGCTGTCAAAAAATAGCTAATATTTATTTGACATCCAAAAATGAAAGGCAGAGTCCCGCTCTGCCTTTTTGCTTTGGCTCGTTTTTTGCATTCCAACTCATACATAGAGATTAGTTCCTTCTTTTCGAAAAGGATTTATCTCTCATTTTGGAAGTTGAGATTAGATTTTGCAATCGCAACCTTGATTTAGCAACTCAAACTGCTTGCCAAATGTGCGGCAGGTACAAAACCTCAGTAACAAAGACCTGATTAGGAGTCACAGCCATGAAAAAAACTATGCTGTTTGTCTTGCTCTTAACATTATTGTTTGGAGCTCTCACAAATCTAAATGCCCAAGTGGAGATCACAATTGGTGACGGTACTGCCACCAATTCCACAACCGGTGCCCCCTCCCCCTATGGCACCTGGTACAAATCCTTTCGTCAGCAATTTCTCTACAGAGCCGACGAATTCACCAATGCCGGCGCAGCACCCGGACTGATCTCTGCACTTGGTTTCAATGTGCAGGATCTGGACACCTGCACGCCCATGACGAATTTCACAATCCGTATGAAGCTTACCGATCAGGAGGCTCTTTCCACCACCTTCGAAACAGGCGACTACACTATGGTATGGCAAAGCGATCAATTTATGCCCACCATCGCCTGGAACATGCATAGCCTGAGCACGCCTTTCCTCTGGGACGGCACCTCAAATGTGCTTGTCGATATTTCCACCGATTTGGTTACTGGATCCTATACTCGTAACGCTTTGGTGTATTACACTTCTACGGGCTTTAACAGCTCCCTGCGTTACCAAAGCGACTCTGTGAATGCCAACACATCTCTCACAGGCAGCGTTGTGATGAATCGCTCCAATATCCGCTTCCTGATGAGTCCTTTGAGTACGGACCCTCTATTTTTGGTAGGCCCCCCTTCCAAAGACTTTGGAGATGTGATTCTGGGATACACTCCCAGCCAAACCTTCAGAGTGATGAACGGTGGCGGCGGAACCCTCACTATAAACAGCATCAGCATCAATAATAACCCCTACTTCACCCTTACTGATCTGCCCACTTTGCCGGCAGCGCTTATTCTGGGAGAACCTGCCCCCTTCGACATAGTATATGCTCCCACCGCAGCAGGTGATCATACAGCCACGGTGACTATTACAGACGATCTGAGACAAACCCATACCGTAGAGCTCAGCGGACACGGAGTGGACACCACCATTTATGAACTTAGCCATGCTGAGAATTTTGATGATTTATCAGTTCCTAATCTTCCCATGGGCTGGAACCGTATTTACGAAGCTACCGTCTCCACCGGAATGGTGAATACTGTAACTACTTCTCCACAGAGCCCACCACATTGCGTAAGGTTTTACAATCCCACCGATATCAATACTATCGCGATGCTGGTTGCCCCTCCTTTGGCGAGCACCATCCCTACTAATAACGTGCGCGTAAGGCTCTGGGGTAAAGGCAACAACTATTCTCTGAGGGTAGGCGTGATGACAGATCCTGCCGACGCCACTACCTTCACCGAAATAGAAACCCTCACCTTCGCCAGCGCTTGGGCACCATACGAGGTTTCTCTGGCCAGCTATACCGGCAACGGCAAATTCATCGCCTTCAAACATGCCAACAACTCTACCGGCCAGTCTATCTACGTGGACACAGTAGAATTTGAGCTGATGGGCGCAAACGACATTTCAGCCCTGGCCCTCAATGGCAACACCACTCCCAGTGTAGGCACTGCCACCCAATACACCGTGAGCCTATATAACAACGGTACTGCAGATCAAAGCAATTACACTGTGAAGCTCTTCGACAGCAACGATGTAGAACTTGCCTCTGCAGCAGGCACAGCTGTAGCTGCCGGAACATCGGTAGATATTGCCCTGAGCTGGACTCCCACTGCTGAAGGCCCCATGAGCATCTACGGGAAGGTATTCCTGCCCGGTGACATCAATCCCGGAAATGATGCAACTGCCCCAATGAACATCAGCGTTCAGCCGGAAGGTGTCTTTAGTGTCACCGTAGGCATTGGCGACCAAAATCAGCGCGTGCCTTTTGATTACTACTTCAAAGGCAGCTTGTTTCAGACTGTTTTTTCTCAGAATGAATTAGGCATGCTGGGCAGCATCACCGCCTTAAGTTTTTACAGCAATTTTAATATCAATACAAACGTAATGGATACGCCCATCAAGGTCTGGTTGGGAACCACCACCGAGGAAGATCTTTCCGCCGGCTGGATTGACCCCACCACTTTGACTTTGGTCTATAACGGCAATATGGATTTCCCCTCTGGAGAGAATACCATTACGATACCTCTGCAGGTGCCCTTTACCTATGCCGGTGGCAATCTGGTGCTCTACACAAACCGTCCTCTGCAAACGGTGTGCTTCACCTCCAGTGAGTACTTCCAGGCGCAGACTGTAGGCACAAACCGTTCCCGTAAGCTGCAAAGTGATAGCATAGATTATGATCCTATGGCTCCCTCGGCTGTGGGAACCTTGTCCGGCATCTTCCCCAAAACCACCTTCATCATGTTACCGCTCAGTGATGAGCCTATGTTTGTGGTTTCGCCCCCGGAGCAAGATTTTGGCACCGTGCTGGTTTCCAGTACTGCGCATAGGGATTTCTTTGTCGCCAATGCCGGTGGTGGAACTTTGGGAATCAACAGTATCTCCCTCACCGGAAACGCCGCTTTTACATTGACGGATATTCCCACTCTGCCAATGAACCTTGGTACCGGAGAGAATCTGGTCTTTGGTCTGGATTTCAGTCCCATCGCAGCAGGCGAACATACCGCTGTAATTACGATTACCGATGATATCACCCGCGAAGTGCATACGATCCAGATCACCGGTGATGGGCACGACGCCACCATCTACAGTTTACCTTTCATGGAAAACTGGGATGAGGCCGCTGTACCCAATTTCCCGCTGGGCTGGTCTCACATCCGCATCAGCAACAATAACGCCGCATATCTGAGAACCAGTACCAGCAGTCCCTTCAGTGCACCAAACTGTGTACAGATGGCAAATTCCAGTGATACTACTGCTGAGCTGATCCTCATTTCACCGATTATTGATACTGCCATTGACGTCAGCAGCATCCGGGTGAAGCTCATGCTGAAAGGCGCGACCAGTCGCGAGATGCAGATCGGAACGATAGTGGATCCCACAGACCACACTACCTTTGAGCTGGCTGAAACTCTCACCGTACCCGCCAATTGGGCTGAATATATTGTAAACCTCACCGGCCATACCGGAACCGGACGTTACATCGCTCTCAGGCACGCTCTTGCCGGTACGTCACACACCATGTACATAGATGACGTCACCTTTGAAGAGATTGCTCCCAATGATCTGGCTGCGGTCTTGATAGAAGGAAATACCACTCCCAGTGTAAACATCGCTACCAACTACACCGTGAGCGTATTTAACAATGGTACTGCCGCCCAATCTGACTATCAGGTTCAGATTGTGGATGATCAGGGCACCGTCCTGGTCAATGCTGCCGGGCAAACTATTGCTCCCAATGAAACTGTAAGCACTATCCTTACTTATACCCCCACTACCGAAGGTCCTCAGATGATCATGGGCAAAGTAGTGCTGACAGGTGATGTCAACAGCGTGAATGACACTACTTCGCCGCTTCACATCCTGGTCCAGCCTGAAGACATCATTTCTGTCACTATAGGTGACGGAGGTCAGAATCAGCGCGTACCCTGGGAATTTTATTACAAAAACAGCCTGTTCCAAGCCTTATATTACCCTGATGAATTCGGTATATTTGGGCAGATTACAGGTATCTCGTTTTACAGCGATTTCAGCGTAGCCGTGATGGACTCACCCATCAAACTCTGGCTGGGCACCACCACAGAGGCAGACCTTTCTGCCGGCTGGAGTGATCCCACCAATCTCACCCTGGTCTTTGATGGCATGATGAACTTCCCTGCCGCAGAAAACACCATCACCCTTCCACTGAGTACGCCCTTCAACTACTTCAGTGATAATCTGGTGCTCTATGCCAATCGTCCCATGGACACACAGCACCATGGTTCTACGAACTATTTTAAAGCCCAGACTGTGGGCAATAGCCGCGCCCGTAAACTGCAAAGTGACGGCACCCTATATGATCCGATGGCTCCCTCAGCCAGTGGATCCCTGTCCGGCACCTTCCCTAAAACCACTTTCTTTATGACTGTGGATGGGATGGGCTCACTTTCCGGCACAGTTACCGCCTCTGGCGCTCCCCTGGCAGACGTTGAAATCAGTCTGGACGAGACCAGCTATGAGACTGTTACCTCCGCTTCCGGTGAGTACGGCTTCCCCTACCTGATGGAAGGGAACTATACCCTTTCCGCCCACAAGATCGGTTATGAAGACCAATCCATCCCCTTCACCATCGTGGAAGATGTAGCCACCACAGTGGACATAGCGATGACTTTATCCGCCTCGGTAAACGTGACCGGTTCCATCGTGGGCAGCGACAACCCCACGGTAGGCCTCAGTGATGGCGTGATCAATCTCTATGGAGTAATAGATTATACTGCAAACACCAATGCCACCGGGCAGTTTGTGGTAGAAGATGTGCTCTCTGGAAACACCTATGATTATGCGATCAGCAGAGCCGGCTACCAAACCGCTACCGGAACTATCATCGTTGGCTCCAC
>CAXZAB010000090.1:0-8688 GCA_964293715.1 uncultured bacterium
ATATGAGTGTCAGTTCACCGGGTTTAGGGATTCTAAAACGCCAATTATTTTATCTTTTGAGCAAATTCATTATCTCATCGAAGGTCAAGACTGCTTTTCCCTTCTCCATGAGGAGTGGCATATTAGCGGGTAGCTTGAATACTCCGGCCATTCTGTTCTTTCGCCCCTCAATGATCTCTATGCTGTTTCGAGCGGTAAGCCTGATCGTGATTGTAGCAAAGTGTGGTTCCTTAGCCTCAGTTAGATGGAAGATCGTGAGTCTATATCTTCTTTGCCCCAGCATGGTAATGCCCCAATCATCGATTTTGGGAAAGGACTGCATCAGCTCTGCTAATACTTCATATTTGCCGCTACCGGCTTTGGCATCGGGGCTGCCATCGTCCATAGGTGCGATAGTAAGAATCTCGCGCATAAACTTCTGTATGGCTCTGTATTGATTGAAATCCAGGATCCCGGGTCCAGCTTCCCAGCCCAGGGCTAAGAGGATCTTTGCTCCCAAATCCCTCCGCAATTTCTTGCTTCTGCGTTTTGCCACATCGTAGCTGATGTTTTGAGCAAGCGCATAATCCTCAAGGCTGCTGTATTGCTTCAAAATCAGATATTCCTGGTAGTCTGGGCTGGATTTTAGCTCTTCCGGCAAGAGATCGGCAAGCAGCTCGGGAGCGGGAAGCTCTTCATTCTCAAGAATTTGATGGGCTACATCGGATTCAATACCCAGCTTTTTGTACAAAACCCTGTCTTGATGGTTTTCCTGATAGTATGCACAGAGCAGATTGTGAGCTACCTGTCTGATCCACTGCCTTATATTCCTGATCGGCAGGCGCGAAGCAAGCAATTGAGCTAAAGTTTCTTGAGCAATATCACCCGCGATTTCCGGATCCCTGGTTTTGCTGAGGCAATAGCGAAAACAAATATTACTATATTCAGCAAAAACGTTTTCCACTGCTTGAGAAGATATTGCTGTAAGCTGCTGCTGATCTATATCTTGAGCTTCGCCTTTCTTCAAAATAAGCAGGTAGCCTTGATTGACAAGATCTTCAGCGATCTCAAGATATTGAAACAGCTCGGCACTGGTTTCCCTAAAGAAACTCATTATTTGATCATAGCTATCCCTATCGATCATCCTTGTGTTTGTTTGCTGCATGGCACGCTCCTTGACTCATAAGATCTCATAAGCAGAATAAAATGCGATGATGTTTTTGTCAATGTTAAATGCCATCTACGTAGGTTCTGACAAAAGAATTGAGGCAGATTCTGTTTATTCTGCTTGATATTTTATCCGTGTGTGCTATCTTGCTATGAACGTGATATATATCAAGGAGTAAAAATGCAAAGATATTTGATTTTAACACTTTTGGGCCTGATCCTGATCGGGATTTTTGGCTGTTCTGGAACTTCGGCCGCTGACAAGATGATCGTGAAATACGATGTGGAGCTGAGCATGGCGCGCAAAGCCAGCGACATCAATCAGCGCTATCAAGCATCGGTGGCAGACACCGTGGATGTGGTTCGTTATGCCTATGAAGACCATCTATTTCGCAGTATTTGGAGTGCCAACGAAGCCGGCTGGAACCTCTCCCTGTATAATAAGAGTGAAGAACCACTCCTAATCGATTGGGATTCTGTGAGCTATATGGACGTGGACAATATGGGACATCGGGTGCTGGCCTCTGGCACCAAACTCAGCGAACTGGGCGACCCTCAAACCCCTACCGTGATCCCCAGACGGGGTAATATCTCTGAAACCCTGTATTCAGCAGATCACATATACCAATCCAGCCCTGGCATTTTGGCCAAGCGTCCACTCTGGCCGATAGATTTTACAGAAGCTAAACGTTTTGAAGGCAAAAACTTTCGCCTGATTATCCCCTTTACAGTGGATGGTCTCAGCGCTCAATACGAATTTGTCTTTACCATCAAAAACGTCAGGAAAGTAGCTTCCAAGAGCAATCCCTGGAAACTTTATCTGAAGGATCGCAAGTCAGGAGTCAATTCCTAAATCTTACCATTCATTTTACACGAGGCTGAGGCGTTTGCTTCAGCCTTTTGTGTAAGGCAATCATTTGCTCCGTAGCGCTGTCTTCAGACGGCGTTGCCCATACGTACCAATCTCTTAGGCATTAATCATTATCGTAAAACATACATAGAATCATTCACCAAACAGAGCAATAAGTATCCAACCTATCCAGTATATCAGAAAACCCGAAGAATCGTACTTGACATAATATACCAAAAAGATTAATTTGGTAAAAAGCAAATTTCAGGAGTAGATAATGATTCCGATTAGTTTTGGCAGTGACAATCACAGCGGCATCCATTTTACCGTGTTTTCCGCTCTACAACAGGTTAATACAGGATTTTGCCCGGCTTATGGAGATGATCAGCTTACCCGGGATGTTTTGTCTGAGATCGAAGCACTCTTTGGGGGAGACTGTGAGGCCTTTTTTGTAATGACCGGAACGGGGGCAAACGTATTGGCTCTGCAGTCCCTGACCAATTCTTTTCATTCCATCATCTGTGCCGCCAGTTCTCACATCAATGTGGATGAATGCGGTGCAGTGCAAAAATGCACCGGAGCCAGGCTCTTGCCGATTCAGACCGTGGATGGCAAGCTCACCCCAGAACTGATCGCGCCCAGGCTTTTGGGAAACAGGGATCAGCACCACTCTCAGGCCAAGATTGTATCCATCTCACAAAGTACTGAATATGGAACCCTTTACACCCTCAAAGAGCTCAAAGCTCTGGCAGATTTCGCGCATGAACACGAGATGTATCTGCATATCGATGGCGCGCGTCTGGCCAATGCGGTGGTGGCTCTGAAGACAGATTTGAAAAGCATGACCTACGATATCGGGGCGGATATCATCAGCTTTGGCGGCACGAAAAACGGCCTCCTCTTAGGCGAAGCCATCATCAGCTTCCATCCCCAGCTCACTGCAGACATGCGTTTTTACCGCAAGCAATGCAACCAGCTCTTTTCCAAAATGCGCTTCATCTCAGCCCAATATGAGGCATATCTCAATAAGGAACTCTGGCGTGTCTGCGCTCAGCATGCCAATGATATGGCAGCCCTTTTAGCCTCGCGTCTGAAGAAGTTCCCCCAGATTAAAATCACCCAAAAAGTATATGTGAATTCGATCTTTGCCATCCTGCCCCAGGAATGGCTGGAGCCTTTGCAGGAAAAGTTCATGTTCTATACTTGGGATGAAAGCCGGAATGAAGTGCGGCTGATGTGTAACTTCAACACCTTGGAAGAACATATAGATGAGTTCATAAGCAGCATCGAGGAATTGATCGAGGAAGCCGCCGAATAAAACTCAAGCATTCCCCCATTTTTTCCGAAAGCCTGATTATGACCTGGTCTTGGCTATTTATCTAAAATCTCGTCCCTCGTTTTGATCAGGTATTGAACAGAGACTATGAGCCTTTATGCGCAAATTCAAAAAATGAAATAAATAGACATGTATGAGATCTAAGAGGCTATCTTCATGGGCATTATAAATATGATATATAGATATTTTGGGGGAATGCCAGAATAAAACTCCCTTGACAAACCTGGCATGCCCCTTATCTTATCATTATCTTAAGTGATAAATGAAGGAGATAAGTCATGAAAATCTTAGTGTTATTTTATTCGTGTTACGGGCACATCTACGAAATGGCAAAAGCCATGGTAGAAGGTGCCAAAAGTATAGAAAATATGGAAGTGGTGCTCAAGCAAGTGCCGGAGACCCTTTCTGAAGATGTATTGGACAAGATCGGCGCCAGCAAGGCCAAAGCGGAGTTTGCCCATATACCCATCGCCGCTCCTGAAGAACTCTCGGATTACGACGCCATTATTTTTGGCGCTCCCACCCGTTTTGGGATGATAGCTTCACAGATGAAAGCCTTTATGGATGGCACTGGTATGCACTGGGGAAAAGGCAGCCTGATCGGCAAAATCGGCTCGGTCTTTACCAGTTCAAACACTCAGCATGGCGGGCAGGAATCCACGATCCTCAGTATGCACACCGTGCTTTTGCATCAAGGCATGATGATCGTTGGTTTACCGTATAGCTTTGCCGGACAGTCCACCATGGACGAAATTGCCGGAAATTCACCCTATGGAGCGAGCACTATTGCCGGTCCGGATGGCAGCAGAACGCCCAATAAATATGAACTCGATGGAGCCTTTTTCCAAGGGCAGCATGTAGCCAAAATGCTGGCCCGGATGAAATAAAGTTCTAACCCTATCTGATCACCGCAGTGAGCTGTTTGCTTATTACCTTGCCCCCTGAAGTGGATTGAGATTCCCAGAGGATAATGTACAAGCCCCGCCCCGCATAGTTGCCGTTTTGCTTGTGCCCATTCCAAGAGAGCAGGCCTCTGGATTCCACCAGAGTGTGTTCCGCCAACTGCTTGACCAGCCGTCCTTTTAGATCGTATATTGTGCAGTTTACCCGATTGGAAGGATCAGGCAAATTGTAGCTGAGCGTAATCACTTCAGCTTTGTGGGGATCGCAGGGAGAACCCAGAACTTTCAGCCTTTCATCCTGCTCCGGCAATTCATTTTGATGAATGGTATTTTCCTGTCCCGGATTGGGCTTGCCCACCCTCCAGAGTACACTCTCATCTGGGGCGATTATCCTTTGCAAAGCCAGGCCCGATACAGCTTGAGCGGCTGTGTAAACCATGGCATCCAGCACATTCTCTTCTGCAGAATCCCATAGAGTCAGGCTATCCCCATCGTTATTGAGCACAGCCCAATTGGATACTTCAATAACCGCCAGGGGAGGACAATCCGGATAATCCTGCAGCAGACTGTCCCGGTCCCGACACAGCACAAAATATCCCGGGATGCCGGGCAGGCTAAAAGGAATACGGTGGTTTCCCGCATCGATAAGCACATACTCGGCTCTATCAGTGGCTGCAGCTGGAGCATAGAGTTCGATCCACTCCTGTTTTCCGGGCAGAGGAGCAGGAAAGATTTCATTGATCAAAGGAGGCCAGGCTTCACTGCCCAAAGCGCTGATATACAGGCTGTTATTGGCAAGATTGGGATCATCCTCCAGATCCAGCCGGGCAAAGAGCAAACGATATGCACCCTGCAGCCAGACCTCGACAATCCTGCTTTCACCTGAGGCCAAGGGGGCTATTTCTTCTGAGTGCAAAAGCTGTTCATCCTGATAGATCAAAAGCTCTGCCATCGCACCCGGTTTGTAAGCAGAGAGATTGACTACGGTAAGCTGCAGCTTCTGGGCATTTTCAAAGCTGGTCAGGATGGGATCACTCAGCGCATAATCGGCATAAACGTGATTTGGCAAACCTGGGGTAGGAAGGGCTTCCACGATAAAATCATCTCCGCTTTGGTCTGTATCCCAGCCATCACAGACCCTGGCCAAAGAGCAGCCTTCGGGAGCGTCTTCGGCGCAAGAGGTGGCAGGAAAGCCGTTGTCATCCCACAGAAGATTATCATTGGGACTGTCGTAAATCACGGTGTCTGTATAGCTGCTGTCCGCATTCACAAAACAGATGCCGTCGCTCACGCTGCCCCCATTCTGAAAGCTGAAATTGTGCACAAAATGGGCATTGGGCACTTCAGTCCCACCGATCAACAAAAAGCGATGCGGCCTGAGCACGTAATAGGGAAATTCAAAGTCTTTTCTGAAGCGCACACCGCCACTGTAAATCTTGCAGCCGGCCAGGTCCACACTGCGCTCTGAAGCATTATACAGCTCGATCCACTCTTTTCCATTGTCGGCGCCGCTGGGATCGTAACACACTTCATTGATCACCACCCGGGCCGAAAGCAGGCTGCACAGCAAAACTGCCGCAAAGAGTAGTCGGATTTTCATGGTTTAAAGGCTGTCAACCACCTAAATGAAGCTGCAAGGGCTTGATATGCCAGATCTGTTCGGCATATTCCTTGATCGCGCGGTCGCTGGAGAACTTGCCCACACGGGCGATATTCAGAATGGCTTTTTGCACCCATTCATCGCGCTGCAGATAGAGTTCGTCCACTTTGTCCGAGGCCTCCATATAAGCCCGGAAATCCGCCATATGCATATAGGTGTCGCCATCTTCCATCAGCACTTTCCAGATCGGAGCAAAGATGCCAGGTTCATCCGGACACCAGGTGTCATCCAAAAAGGAATCCACCACAGCTTTCAGCTCCGGATCGGAGTCATAAAAGCTGTGAGGCATATAGCACGATTGCTTGAGCCCACTTACCTCATCGGCTTTGAGACCGAAGATAAACATGTTTTCTGTGCCGATCTCTTCTGCCATCTCCACATTCGCGCCATCCAGAGTACCCAGGGTGAGCGCGCCGTTCAAGGCAAACTTCATATTGCCCGTACCACTGGCCTCATAGCCTGCGGTGGAAATCTGCTCGGAAAGATCTGCGGCCGGAATGATTTTTTCGGCCAGAGAAACGGAGTAGTTGGGCAAAAACACCACTTTCAGCCGGTCTCTCACATCCGGGTCTTTATTGATGATGTCGCCCAGATTGTTGATCAATTTGATCAAGCGCTTGGCCAGGAAATATCCCGGAGCAGCCTTACCTGCAAAGATCACGGTACGAGGCACAAAATCGCCGTCGGGATTGGCTTTGATCCTCTGATAGCGGGCGATGGTACCCATCACGTTCAAGAGTTGCCTTTTGTACATATGCAAACGCTTGATCTGCACATCAAAGATGCTGTCCGTGCTTACGCGTATGCCCGTAATTCTGTATATATAACGGCTAAGCCGTTTTTTGTTGATTTCCTTGATCTCATAAAAACTGTCCTTGAAACCCTGATCATCCAGATAAGCTTCCAGCCCCTTGAGGCGACACAGATCACGGGTCCAGGTGCTGCCAATATGCTCCGAGATCAGGCTGGCCAAGAGCGGATTACAGGTCAAAAGCCAGAGCCGGGGAGTGATGCCATTGGTCTTATTTTGCAATTTACCGGGATACAGCTGATCCAGATCGGCAAAGATCTTCTTACGCAAGATTTCGGTGTGCAGCTCGGCCACTCCATTTACAGTATGCGAGCCGTGGAAACAAAGCTGAGCCATGCGCAGGGACTTTTCATGCCCTTCTTCGATGATCGACACGTTGCGCATTTTCATGATATCGCCGGGGTAACGCGCGCTTACTTCTTTCATAATATGGTCGTTTATTTGATAAATCAGCATAAGATGCCGGGGCAACAGCTCTTCAAACAGAGCCACACTCCAGCGTTCCAAAGCTTCGGGGAGGATGGTGTGATTCGTATAGCTGAAAACCTGTTTGCAGATCTTCCAGGCGGAGTCAAAATCCATGCGTTCTTTATCTATAAAGATGCGCATCATCTCTGGAATAGCCAAGGCCGGATGGGTATCATTGAGCTGGATACAGATTTTATCCGGGAAGTTGTCAAAACCGTCATGATCCTTTTTCCAATCGTGAAAGATATCTTGCAGAGTAGCAGAGACAAAGAAGTATTCCTGTTTTAGACGCAGCACCTTGCCCAGATGCAGGTTATCGTTGGGATACAGCACTTTACTGATGTTTTCGCTGATGTTTTTCTGCTCCACCGCCTTCACATAGTCTCCGCTATTGAAGTAATCAAAGTCAAATTCATCGGTAGCAGTGGCTTCCCAAAGCCTGAGGTTATTCACATTATCCACTTTGTAACCGGGAACGGGGATGTCCCAGGCTACTGCCATCACGTCTTCGGTATCCACCCAGCAATGGTTTGGACAGTCGCCATTTTGCGCTTCGGTCTTCACTTTGCCCCCAAAACGCACGCGATAGGTGATCTCGGGGCGCTTGATTTCCCAAGGGCAACCTTTTTTGCGCCAGTGATCCGGAACTTCCCGCTGATAACCTTTTACGATATTTTGGCGAAAGATGCCAAATTCGTAGCGGATACCATAACCGTATCCGGGATAAGCAGACGTCGCCATAGAGTCCAGATAGCAAGCTGCCAGACGGCCCAAGCCGCCATTGCCCAAACCCATGTCGGGCTCAAGCTCGGCTATATCTTCCAGAGAATAACCCCGCTCTTTGAGCATGTCATAGCTTTCGTTGTACATATCCAGATTGATCAGGCTGTTGCCCAAAAGCCGCCCGATCAAAAACTCCATGGAGAGATAGTAAACCTTCTTCACATCGCGCTTGCGGTATTCATACTGAGTTCGCAGCCAACGCTCGATCAGCCGGTCCCGCGAAGACAGCGCCAGGGCATAGAACACATCCCAAGGCTCCACTGTGGTATTGTCTTTGATTAGTGAATATTCCAGGTGATTCAAGAATCTGGTCTTTATATCGTTAAGTGTCCCCTCAGTATTATCTGAAAAGAACATCGAATCATAGTCATTGTTTGGTATAAATCCTTCTTTCATTTAGTAAAACCCCTTTTACTCCACAAATTTAGTTGTCTTAGACTCTCAATATGAGGGGCGCGTGCTGTCAAGTAAAATCGATAAACACAAGGCTGGGAGACAGAAAACTGCCTAAACCTGATAATCGATTTAGACGCTCTTTCAAATCGAGTGGATGGAAATCAAAGCGGGCTAATACATACTTTGGACCGCCACTCGAATCCAAGCCTTGATTACCTATGCCCATATAATATTGCGTCAGGTCTCATATTCAGCCAACAGATAAACCACATTCTTGGGTTCTCCTTTCTCATTTGAGAAACTTGATCACTTATCTATCTACCCTTAATCAAGCGT
>CAXZAB010000091.1:0-8619 GCA_964293715.1 uncultured bacterium
AGCAAAATTATTGAGCTGACCCTAAAGCGGTATCTGGGCTCTTTTGCCGCCCTTTTGAGCGGCTCTGCATATATCTTGTTCTGATACCACATTTTTTACCTCCAAAAGGTAAGTCAACCTTTATTTTGTGATTTATGCCTTTATAAGATAATAAGCCAATTAAGTCAAGAACAAAAAGGCATTTATTCTTTTAGTTTATATTTATTATAAAAAGATGGGCTTTACCGGGCTATATGACTGGATAAACAGCGAGGCACCTTGAAAGGGCGTAAACTTATTTAGGGTGGCAAAACTTTGTGTCGCCTAAAAGACCGGATGAATCAGCAAGCATACCAAATAGTTGATAGCGGAAAAAGCTGTACAGCAACGTGCTGGATTTGATGCGTCTCGCGTCAAACAAGGCCAAAGGCCTTGATAGAAGGTGAACAAGCTTCATAAAAGGCAGCGGGCTTGATAAAAGGGAGCACGTTCCGTGCTCTGCAGACGAGACGTCTGCAATCCAGCCGCATTATAAGTTTCCTGTCGTTATGGCGGAGCGGTGTCCACCCCTACATCTGCGTTCCCTAAAACGTTAAAACCCTAAAACCTATAATACAGAAAGATTTGCCTATTGACAAGGGTTTATTATACTATTAAATAGATGTAGATCAAACTAAAAAAGGAGGAGAATATGGCTATTCTCGATGAAAATGTATTGAAGGACACCAAAAAAGCTTTGCAAAACATGGTAAAAGAAGTGCGTTTGGTGCTATTTACTCAAGAGAATGAATGCAATTATTGCAAAGAAACTCATCAACTTCTGGAAGAAGTGGTGGGTACAAATAAGCTGCTGAAGCTTGAAGTTCACCAATTTGAAAGCGATGCAAAAGCCGTAAAGAAATATGGCATGGATAAAATCCCGGCTATCGCGGTGGTGGGTGAAAAAGACTATGGCATCCGCTTTTATGGCATCCCCGCCGGCTACGAATTTTCGTCTCTTTTGGCTGCCATTCTAATGGTCTCCACCGGAAAACACAAGATAAGCAAAGAAGGTCAAGAATTCTTTGATAATCTGGCCAAACCAATTCATATGCAGGTTTTTGTGATGCCCACTTGCCCATATTGCCCCAAAGCTGTGATGCTGGCTCATCAAATGGCTTATTATAGCGATAAAGTGACGGCAGACATGGTAGAGATTTCAGGATTTCCGCACCTCACCCAGAAGTACAAAGTGCAAGGCGTGCCACGCACCGTGATCAATGAAAAGTGGTATATAGAAGGCGCCGCTCAGGAATCTACGGTTATAGGAAAAATAAAGGAAGCCTTGTAATATGCTTAATTTTTCTGTGAATCTCAGTTCGGATGCCGATAGCTCAAAGATTTTTGATCTCATCATCATTGGCGGAGGTCCGGCAGGGCTCACTTGCGGACTTTATGCCGCCCGTTACAAGCTCAGGACTCTGATGATAGAAAAAGCTCCCATAACAGGGGGACAGCTCACCCTCACAGAATGGGTGGAGAATTACCCCGGCTTTCCCGAACCCGTTTTGGGCTCGAAACTGGCCAAAGATATGGAAGCTCAAGCGAAACTGTTTGGCCTCGAAATCGTGTATGAAGACGTGCAAGAGGTGGATCTCGCTTCCGATATCAAAAAGATTGTTACTGCGGAAGATACCTGGGAAGCACGCTCTGTCCTGATCTCCACGGGAAGTTCCCCGCGCAAGCTGGGCGTCCCTGGTGAAGAGGAACATTCCGGAAAAGGCATATCTTATTGCGCCACCTGCGATGGACCTTTTTATCCTGATAAAACCGTGGCAGTAGTGGGCGGAGGCAATTCCGCCTTTGAAGAGTCCCTGTTCATCGCCAAATACGCCGCCAAAATCCACATCATTCATATGCTGGAAAACTTTCAGGCAGATCGGATTTTGATCGAGAAAGTAATGGCAAATCCCAAAATTGAACTCATCACAAATACTATTGTTACAGAGTTTGATTTCGCAGATGAGCCCCGGAAGGTGATCCTCAAAAACAATAAGACTGCAGAAACCAGTGAACTGTCTGTGGATGGTGCCTTTGTCTTTATCGGGGCAATCCCCAATACCGAGCTTTTCGAAGGCCAGCTGGAGATGGAGCATGGCTACATAGTTACAGATCGGGATCATCACACCTCTCAAACTGGCGTGTTTGCCGCCGGAGACGTGGAAGCCAAAAGTCTCAAGCAAGTGGCTACGGCTGTGGGAGATGGAGCTTTGGCTGCCTACAAAATTCACAAATATCTCGACGACCAAGAAACCAGCTGATGCCAGAACTTCCTGAAGTACAAACAGTATTGGACGGCGTGGCCGAAGTCCTGGATGATAAAAGCATCACAGGGCTGGAGTGCTATTATGATGGCACCGTGATCATCGATCCGGCTCTTGGCTGCGATCCCTTCCCGGCCAAACTCAGCCGGGCAGAGCGTCGTGGAAAATATATGATCCTGCATCTGGATAGTTCCGCCTCTATAATCATCCATCTGAGGATGACGGGCAAGCTGGTTTACGAACCTCAGCCGGATGAACCGCACAAGCACGAACGCGCCCGCATCCTGCTGTCTGCAGATGATGCGCTGCGTTTTATCGATATCCGCACCTTCGGCAAAATCACTCTGGTGGATAGTGCAAATCTGGAAGATTATCTGCCCGCTTTGGGCCCGGACGCGCTTTCAGATAACTTTTCCCCGTCTTATTTGAAGCAGAAGTTTGCAGGGCGTAAAGCACCGGTCAAGAACCTGCTTCTGGATCAAAGCATGGTAGCCGGTCTGGGAAATATCTACGTCTGTGAATTGCTGTTCAGAAGTAAAATCCGCCCTGATAGACCCGGCTATAGCCTCTCTGAGAAAGAGCTTCGCAAGATCGTGAAATACACCAAAGAGGTGCTTCTGGAAGCTTTGGCAGTGGGCGGAACCAGTATTTCAGACTATCGCCATATCGATGACAAAACCGGCGAATTCCAAAACTTCCTGCGCGTCTATCAAAAGCAGGAATGCCCTGTGGAACATCCCGTGCAAAATCTCAAACTGGCAGGCCGTTCCAGTTTCTTTTGTCCAAAGTGCCAGAAATGAAGCGTAAATTGAATGCTCTCAGATTAATAGAAAATTCCAGTTGATTTTTCTTGGTCTTGAGCTATATTATTTATATAGCCTTACCGGTAGTTCAAATGTAAGGCATTACTGTTCGGATGAAAGTCTGAATATACTAAAATAAAAAATGAAATCCTAATTAGGAGGAACAATGATCAGTGACAAAATGGTAAAAACAATAAACGAGCAAATTAATAAGGAACTCTTTTCCGAATACCTGTATCTTTCCATGCAGGCATGGCTCGCAGATCAGAATCTGGACGGCATGGCAAATTGGATGAATGCCCAAAGCAAGGAAGAAAACTTCCATGCCATGAAGTTCTTTGATTATCTTATCGAACGCGGTGCCAGGGTAAAACTCAAAGCTATCGAGGCCCCCGGCTTGGATTTTGAAAATCCGCTGAAGGCCTTTCAAATGGCTCTGGATCATGAGAAATATATCTCAAAATCCATCAATGAGCTGATGGACCTGGCTATCGAGGAAAAAGATCACGCTACCAAGAGCTTTTTACAATGGTTTGTAGATGAACAGGTGGAAGAAGAATCCTCTGTGGATCGCATCGTAAATATGCTCAAAATGGTGGGAAGTCAAGGTCATGGCATCATGATGATAGACCGCGAATTAGCTGATAGAAGCTTTGATCCGGCCGATGAAGCATAACATTAAACTACAATTCCTATCCTAAGATTATGGGATCCTGAAGCGTCCAAGGCTTCAGGATCCCATTTTCACTTAATGGACCCAAGAGATGAGGAGGTATGATGCAAAGCATTGGTGTATCGGCTATATATAACCAGATATTTAGTTCTACCATCGTCGCGATTGGGATCACCGATCTCGAGGGCAAGTATATTATGGTGAACCCTGCCTGGAGGAATTATCTGGGCTACAGCGAAGAAGAAGCCCATGGGCTTTGTGTGTCAGACGTCACGCCTGTAGAAGACAGGCCAGACAGCGAGCTGAATTTTAGCCGTCTTGTAACTCTGAAAACTCCCTCAATCCGCACCAAACGCAGATACCTTTGCAAAGATGGCAGCACTTTGTGGGCGGACCTGCATGTAACGGCTCTCTTCAATGATAATCATGAGATATGCTGTGTCATGGGCTTGTTTGTCAATATCGATCCCCAGAAAAAGGCTGAGGATAATCTGGAAAGGCTAAATTCTCAGCTCTCCTATACAAATAGTGAATTGCAGGCAGCCATGAAAGGTCTGCGAAAATTGGCCCGCAGGGATCCTCTCACTAAATTATACAATCGCAGAGTGCTGGAAGAAGCGATCAGACACGAAATTCTGCGTAGTTCCCGCAGCAAAAGAGGATTGGGAGTGGCTATCGGTGATATCGATGATTTCAAGCATATCAACGATACCTATGGTCACGATTGTGGCGATCTGGTCTTGATCGAATTGGCCAAAGTTCTGCGTAATGAGATCCGCGCTGCCGATATTGTGGGGCGATGGGGTGGAGAGGAATTCCTTTTTGTCTTTCCCGAGACTTCCTGCAATGGAGCTATGATCGTGATCGAGCGTATCCGCAAAGCTGTGGCTGCTATACTGGTGAATTGCTCTGGGGAAGCGATCTCTATAACGATGAGCCTGGGGCTGTCATATCAAAATGAAGATCCCAAGCGGGACAGCATCATCACCGAAGCAGACAAGGCACTTTATCAGGCAAAAAAGGATGGTAAGAACAAGAGTTATTGCTTCCAGAAGCTTAAAGGTTTAACGTAGTTTTAAGCACACGAGATTGACAATCTGCATTGCTGCAAATTGCCAATCTGCGCTTTTGCTAAATAGTTTATTTGTATTTCTTCATCTGTTCTTCCAGCTCTTGGAAGGACTGTGAAGCTTTAAATTGATTGTACAGGGCCTCTTCATTGCGGATGTTTTGCCAGACAGTCTTATCTATCTGTTCTCTGGGGATTTTCATCTGGATCCAGGATTTGAATCTGGGACCATTGCCTTCATTCACTTTGCGGGTCTCATGCTTACCAATCATCGCTCCGGCGAATCCGGCTTTGGCAGCCACTTTGATCACATTGGAGGTGAGACTCAGCAATTGCGGATCTATCACTCCGGCTTCTTCCAGATAGAATTTCATCATACTTTCCACATTGGTCTGCACATATTGAGCGGCATTGGACATAGCAATGCTCTGCGCAGCGGTAAGGGAAGCATTTTCACTCAGGTTTATACTCTGACCGTAGGTGCATACATAATCTGATTCTTTCTGCTCACTCCACCAGGAAGGGCGGTACACCAGACTTCCATCCGGTTTTGCAGCTTTTTTGTTTGAACCGCAGCCAAAGATAATCAGGGCCAGGCTCACGAGCATCAGGGCAAAAAGGGCTTTTTTCACTTTTCCTCCATACGCTGATCGCGTATCATTTTTTGATCTTGGGCAAGGCACACAATACTTGCCATATTACAAAGCTAAAGTTCTACCTTTCGCTGTCAAGCACAAAACTTTACAATCTCATTTGCCTTTGCAAGCGTTGATGCTCTTCATAGCTGTTGCTGAAGACGTTGTTTCCGCGCCGGTCTGCAAAGAAATACAGGTATCCCTGATCTTTTGGGTTTAGCGCGGCCTGGATCGATTCCACGCTGGGATTTGAGATGGGGGTGGGTGGCAGACCTGGGTTTTGATAGGTGTTGTAAGGTGAAGGAATTCTGGTATCAGCTGTGGTCAAAACCTCTCGTCTAATCCCTTTCCGCTCCAAAATATAATCCACCGTGGGACAGCTCTGCAAGGCCATGCCTATACGCAAACGGCGAGAAAATACACCGGCAATTACGTCCCGTTCGGCATCGTTGCCTGCTTCCTTTTCCACTATCGAAGCCAGGATCAGTTTATCATAAAAATCGGGGGTTTCATGGATGTTTATGCCCTGATAGTTCAATTTACGGAAGAATTCATTAGTCATGATCGCCAGGATGCTATCGCTGGGGCAAGGTACTGGAAAGGTATAGGTTTCGGGGTAAAGAAAGCCTTCCAGACTGATTAAAGGCATCCCGGTAAGCCTGTGCACCAAGGAGGTATCCGTAGCTGCAGTAAAGAGGCTGTCAAAATCTGCCAAACCGCTGGCTGCGATGATTTTGAGGCTGCGATACATAGACAGACCCTCGGGAAAAGTGAGGCGGATGTTCTCAGACAATCCACCCTGCAAGCGGGAGACTGTTTGCCAGAGATTGGTATTTCCCCCAAAGATATAGGTGCCGGGCTTGAGCTGCCGGTCTGCCCTTCTCAGCTTGGCCAAAAGGCGAAAGCGCTTGGCATTTTTCACGATCCCGGCCTCTTGCAGACGCACACCGATGGTGGCAGCACTATCGCCTCTCTTGATCTGCACCACCTTCTCTCTGGAAGTCTGCTTCTTAAAGATATCGTGCGCGACAAAACCAGACAAGACCAGCGCTATAGCAATTAGCGCCATAATCAGGTAATTATATTTACCGGGCATCTTGCACACTTTCCAAATAGCTTTTTAGGATCATTGCAGCAGCCATCGCATCCACCATTTTGCGAGCCTCTTGCCAGGTTTTACCCATCTTTCGGAGCTCGGCCTCAGCTTCGGAAGAGCTGTAGCGCTCATCATGCGCAATCACCTTGGTCTGTAGCATCTCTTTTAGATTCTTCATAAAGTTCTCTGTTTCCGTGGTTTTGGGGGTAAAACTGCCATCGATGGCATAAGGCATGCCCACAATGACCAGATTCACGGCCTGCTCTTCGATCAGCTCTTTGATTTGAGCCAGCAGATCCTCAAAACCGGTGTTGTTCAATACCGAATGCGGTGTGGCAAATAAGCTCAGGGGATCGCTAAAGGCAATCCCCACCCGCTTTGTGCCATAATCTATTGCCATAATGCGAGTTGTCATAAATTCGATTCATCCCTCCAGATGATAATTTGCCAGTTTCCAGCTTCCTGAACCAGATAATATCTGGCGATACCATTGGCCATATAGATGCTGTTTGAAGAGGTGTAGCTGAGAATCAGATCAAAATAGCAGGGAATCACAATCCAGGTATCCCTACCCACAGCAGGATCCGTCTCCCAAACTTCCTGTGGGGGAATCTGCAGCCGGAGCTCAATCTTATCCGCCACCGGGAAACTGCCGTCGCTGGAGCCGCGTTCAAACATATTGCGGGTAAGCTCTATCTCCTGATCATAACCCCACCAGGAATCGCGAATGCCATCGCCATCCATATCGATGCCGATCTGGGAATACTCACTGGAGAGCAGCTCAAAGCGGTAATCCTTGTGCAACAATTGGCGAAAGATATTGATGTTCTTCTCACGATAGGACTTTTCCAGATTGCGAAGAAGCTCTTCCGGGCTGCGGTTTTGGATGAGCGAAGTAGAAGAATCCATCAGCTTGGGCCGGAAGGGATTTTGACAGCCAAAGATGATCAGCAGCAGGAGCATCAGCAGCAGGATCAAGTACTTAGCTATTTTCATGCTTCAGCCTCCCCCAAGTATGTCCATCGGCAGAACGGTAATCGTACCAGCGATAAATATACCAATATCCGTGTTGCTTACGGTAATGCAATTCCAGGTTTCCCTGCACCACAATGTCTTGTTCCTCAGTATTTACCGCTTTTGCAGTGAGCTGATAAGAACGGTAAATCTTGGCCTCATTGGCAGAGATTTCATCCGCAGTTGCCAGGGGCTCCAGATTCACGTCTATCTTGCGGTAGCGGGTGTGCAGATTGAGCAGCATGTCTTGCTCCTCCGAAATGCTCCAATAGGCATCCGTGCTGAAATCAGTGATATCCTGTGGGGCAAAATAAAAGCGGAAATCCGGGAAAAATATGCGTGAATAGTTAATTGTATTGCGCGCATCCTCATAAGCATACTCCAGATTCTGCAAGGCCAGCCCCAGATTTGTGGCAAAATCATTCCACTCAGCCTCCGCTGTGGGAAGCTGTGAATCCCGCAGACTAAAGATCTCACAGGAAAACAGTGTGATTAGCACCAGGAGCATTAACGCAATTTTTCTCATGTGAACAGAGTAATCCTTCCCTGATATGTGTCAAGAAAAAAGCAGATTAGGACCTAAAGGGTCGGTGGAAGAGACAGCAAGACTATTGAGACAACTATCTCTCCCACCAAACCGAATAATGCATTCTTATAATCTTATACAGCTGTTATTTATCTGGCACCAGTCTGTAAACTGCTAAATGCTATAATCAAGCCATGCAAAATACAATTTAGTGCCATTGACTGAGATTGGCCCTATCAGCTCGTTCTCGCTCATCGGCGTAGTGCTTGACAGTAAGTTCAGAAACTGTTTGAAGTCATTATAGCTTTCTGGGTCTTGCTGAAACGATTGAACTAAAACAAGTGCTTTTGTCGCTTTTATTCGCTGAGCTTCCAGTAACGCGCTCGCAGTACGGTGAAATAATTGATAACGAAGAGCTCCAATTTTTTGATATGGTGGCTTATCATAGCCTTTCAATCCAAGAATTTCTAATATTTCATTCAATCTTACTGCTGCATTTTTCCCTTTATCACTGCTATTCA
>CAXZAB010000092.1:0-8440 GCA_964293715.1 uncultured bacterium
GCCCACCATATCGGCAATCTCACGGAAACGGGCAAAATCTATCTTTCTGGGATAGGCGGAGGCTCCGGTTAAGATCATTTTGGGCTTATGCTCTTTGGCCAGGCGTTCGATCTCGTCATAATCAAACTGCTGGGTATCTTTGCGGACTTTATAATGAATCACATTATAAAGCTGTCCGCTAAAAGAAAGTGGGTGGCCATGAGTGAGGTGTCCACCATGAGCAAGCTCCAGAGCGAGCACTGTGTCCCCCGGCTGTACCAAAGCGAAATAAGCGGCCATATTGGCCTGAGAACCGCTGTGGGCCTGCACGTTAACATGTTCGGCACCAAAGAGTTCTTTGGCCCGTTCGATGGCCAGACGTTCCACGACGTCGATATATTCGCAACCGCCATAATAGCGGCCATAGAGATTATAATTTACCTTGCCGGTCTTTCTGCTGAAGCGATAGGGGTAGCCTTCGGCATACTTATTTGTGAGGATGCTGCCCTGAGCTTCCATTACTGCCATGGAAGTAAAGTTCTCACTGGCAATAAGCTCCAGGTTTTCCCGTTGCCGCACGAGCTCGCCGGTTATCGCGGTATAAATTTCGGGATCGTTCTTTTTGATGTGTTTCACTTTGATTCTCCTTGATGTATTTTACTTAATCTATTTTGGTGCCTGCCCCCTTCAAAGGGAGTAGCAAGCCAGGTTTTAACTATTTCAATGGCATAAGCAGGAGCTATAAAGCGTCCGGCCAGAGCCAGAACATTGGCGTTGTTGTGCTGGCGAGAAAGTCTGGCAATATCCGTCATGCCACAAAGTGCAGCCCGGATGCCGGGGACTTTATTGGCCGTGATACTCATGCCTATGCCGCTGCCGCAGATGACGATGCCCATTTCACATTCCCCAGAGGCTACAGCTTGTGCAGCGGGATATCCGGTATCAGGATAGTCCATGCTGGTTTCGCTATGGGCACCAAAATCGACAAATTCATGTTCAGGAAAGGCTTTCTTGAGCTCTTCTTTGAGGGCGTATCCGGCGTGATCACTGGCTATGGCTATTTTCATCTTGCCTCCGTCATTAAACAGCTGAGGGCTATGCAATAATACTTGGACTTTTCGCTCTCACTGCGGCTCATTACTATCACCGGTTTACTGGTTCCCTGAATGAGGCCGGCCAATTCGCCCTTTGCAAACAGCATCAGGCCTTTATAAAAAGCATTGGCAGTTTCCAGATTCGGGAAAATCAGGATGTCGGCATCTCCGGCGATGGGGCTATCCACACCTTTAACCGCAAGGCTTTGGGGATCGCAGGCCAAAAATACATCCAGCGGACCATCCACTACGCAGCCTTTGATCTGACCGCGCTCGGCCATTTTGGAAATCAAAGCATAATCGATGGTATTGGGCATCGCTTCTGAAACTTTTTCTGTGGCAGAAATCAGCGCCACTTTGGGACAATCTATATCCAGGGCCTTTGCCATTTTTACGCTGTAATTGATCATGGCAACCTTCTGGGCAAGATCAGGATAGGGCAGTACAGCGGTGTCTGAGATCAGGAGCAATTTGTGATAAGCGGGCAATTCCAAGGCGCAGGTATAGCTCATCACCGCTTTGGGAGGGAGCAGGCCGGTTTCCTTATTCAGTACTTCTCGAAGGAATGTATCTGTGCCTACCAGGCCTTTCATCAGCACATCCGCTTCACCGGATTTCACCATACGCACAGCTTCTTGGGTGGCCTTTACCTGATCCAAAATGTCGATAATCTGATAGCTGTTTTGGGGCATAGGGGCTGCTTTCAGGAGGCTTTGGATGCGCTCCTGCGAGCCGATTAAAATGGGGAGAACAAAGCCTTCCTTGGCAGCTCTGGCCAGAGCGCCCAAAGTATTGGAATCTTCGGCCACAGCTACTGCCACCCTGGTCTTTTTCCCCAGGGCTTTGGCTTTGATGACGATATCGTTTAAAGTTTTCATGGTTTTAGGCCAACATCGCAGCTAAGGCGATGGAATAAAGTTTGGATTGCTCAGTATCGCCACGGGAAGTGAGTACGCAAGGCACCCGGGCACCCATCACGATGGCACAAAGTTCACTGCCACAGAGCTTCACCAGGGTCTTATAAAAAACATTTCCCGCTTCAATATTGGGGAACAGGATGCAATCCGCATCGCCGCAGACTTCGCTTTTCACACCTTTGATTTCGGCACTTTCTTTGTCTATAATAAGGTCAAAGCCCAAGGGGCCTTCGATGATGGCGCCTTTGATCTGTCCGCGATCTGCCATTTTGGAGATTATCGCCGCATCGGCGCAGGAAGGAATCTTGGGTAAAGTCTGTTCACTGGCGGCTTGCAAGCCCACCTTGGGGGTTGTGATACCCAGGAACTTAGCCACTCTGATCAGATAATTTGTAATGGCGACTTTCTGTTTCAAATCAGGCAGGGGAATGATGGCCACATCGCCAAAAATAAGCAGTTTGTGATAAGTCTTGGGCTCGGCCACTGTAACGTGCGAAAGGATGGCCCCCGGATTCATAAGTCCACGCTCTTTATTTAAAATAGCTTTCATATAACGGTCTGTAGAGAGCAAACCCTTCATCAGGAAATCGCCCTCACCGGCATTGATTAGATCCACCGCTTTGGCAGCGGCAGCTAAATCATTGTCAACATGGACAATGCTGAAAATTCCTGGATCAATATCGTGCTCGGCGCACACGGCTCTGATTATGTTTTCGTCACCTACCAGGACACCCTGGATAATGTTCATTTTTACGGCTTCATATACTGCCATGATGGTATGGGCGTCTATGGCCCATGCTGCTATAAGACGTTTATTAGGTTGATTCGCCAGAACTTCAAACATCTGGTCTAATTTTCGAATTTCCACTGTAACTCCATTTATTTCAATTAATTATTAAAAACACCACGCACTGATTAGATTAGGTTGGTTGGGGCTGACATCCAGCGTACGCTCTTCACTATAGAGCAAATATCCGGACTTCGAATAGTATTCCAGACGAATCGTATTCTGGCCTGCAGAGACCGGGATTTCGGTGATCACAGCGGCTCCGGGGAAAAATTGAGAAAGCCTGAGATCGGCATTTTCGCTCATAAATACCGCCGCATCCATGGCCAGACTAAGTAGTGATGCCACAGAGCTGGACGTCTGTTTTTCGGATTGTGCCTTGGCTTCTTCTGCCGCCACACCCTTAAGCACACTGCGGGTCAAACTTTTAAGCAAGACCATCGCCTCTTTGCTCTCGTAACTGCGCTTGGCTATCAGATTTAGGTCTTCCAGCTTTTGCAGAGGATAACGCCGGCCGTCCGGAGCTACAGCATCCACCCGCCAGACCCTGGAATCGCGTTCTACCAGATAAGGCAAAGCAAATTTGAAATAATATCCTTCTTTGATGCCTGCCCAAGGGATGGCAGTTACGTCGACACGTTCATCCATACTGCCCACCAAAAGCAAGTTTTCGGAGGTGTGAATATGCATTTCTCTGGCCCGTTTATAAGGACCGCGATTTATGAAGCTCAGCACATGCACCACATTTCCCGTCTTGTTCTCTTGAGGATGTAAAATCCCGGGCGGCGAAAAAGGATATAAATCCGGTTGGCTGGTAAAGGCATACTGGATATTGTCATAATCGATTCTGGCGTCATCTTTTTGGCGGTTCGCTTCATACATCGTCATGCTCAGGTAGCTGGCCAAAGCGGAGGAGTGAAAACGGTTTTTCCCAGCTTTGAGGTCTATTTTAGCCTCGCTATCCTTAACCAGTTCTTTGGCCACTTTGGCATACTTTTGCTCTAAGAATACCAGCTTGTCGTCCAGGCGACGGATTTCCACAAAAGCGGCATCTCTGTCTCCCAGATTCAGATAATTCAAGGCTTTGAAGATATTGATATAGATATCTTCATAATCCTCACCGGAATACTCCAGGGTGTTATCATTGAGAAACATGGAGCCCGCCCCACGGGCCACACTTTTGGTATTAAGCTCCTCGATGGCAGAATCAGCCAGCTCCAAAAGCTCGTTGCTCCGCTCCCAATCACCATTGTAATGATATAGTGCTCCGGCATCCAGATAGTAGAGCAGACGCTCTTTGTTTTTGTAATGCTTGGGATTTTCCACGATCTTCAGCGCAGACTCAATATCCCTGGCGGCCAGGGCATTGTCCAAATTTTGGACAATTCTGGGGCTATGTATGCCCACAGCACAAGAGCTGAGCAGCATCACCGAGACAAGTAAGAACAAGCCCGGTATGATCTTGCCCGAGACTATTTTATTCCCGAAGATCTCGCTCATGTATCTTATTTAAAGCGCTTGGTTTCCACGATTTTCATAATTTCTTTGTTGCCAATCCAGACTTTTTCGCTGGTTTCCATATCAACGAGCTGCATATCTATCTGATAGTATTTGGCTTTGGTGCGATCGACACTGTCCATGATGGTCTTCACTGTGCCTTGCAACATAAAGTCCGCACCCAATTCCTGCGCCATGCGCTTTGCGCTCTCTTCTGAGGCATAATATTGCTGGTCTGCACGCTCATCCCGCAGCTCATCTCTTTCTTCACGGGAAGAAACAAAACGAACCGAACCGTTATTGAGCAATTCACGCGAAACATCGGATACGAAAGTACCCATTTCGATGTGCTCGCTGGAGAGATTGCGCATCATGCCTACTATCACCACCGGAGTGCGTCCGCTTTTACTGGCAAAATTAGTAAGCCAAGGACGAGAGAGTACGTCCCGGATCATTTCTTCAGCCACCAAACGGCTGTCTGTGCTATTCCATCTACCACTGAGGTCTACGGTGGTATCCGGGGAAATTCTTTTAACCTTTACGCTGGGGCCACAAGCCACCAGTAAAAGAGCAGTCAGGGCTACAACAATGATCAATATCTTCTTCATCTTTCCTCCATCCTTTCTTAAGGACAATTTTATGCTGTTTTACAATGCAATATATCCAATGCTGATGTAAAAATCTATATTACTTAAAGGGCCAAAGCTGATATTTTGTCAATAACTTTCTGCAATAAAGAGCTTTTATGCTGAAAGAGCGGTGTTGATTTCTGTAAGGTAGTGGAATATACTGACTTCAGAAATCAGGCGAAAGTCAGGAACACTCACGGTTTCAGTAAAAATCTCTGACTGCCTTCGTAGGTATATCTTATCTGCGCTTCAGTCTTTGTGAGGCGGGCGATGGTTTGCTCATGCGGGAAGCCATAGACATTTCTCTGAGCAGTATTTATGATGGCGGTTTGGGGATGCACATGGGCCAGGAATTCAGCGCTGGAAGAGCTGCGGGAACCGTGGTGCGGGACCTTCAAAATCTGCGCAGAAAGCTCCCGGGGATAGTGTTCACATAGATATATTTCCGCTTCACGCTCGATATCACCGGTGAAAAGAATACTCTGGCTGCCGGTATCGTAACGGCAAACCACGGATTGATTGTTCAGATCAGGTGCATAAAAATTTTGATCGGGATGCAGAAACTTCACTTTATGCGAGCCCAGGCTGATAGTGCAAGTATCTGTAAGGGCGATTATTCTGGTGTGCTGAAGCTGCAGCAATTCCGCGGTCTGCTGCCAAAGCTCGCTTTCGATAGTATCATCACTGAGGATGAGATTCTTGACTCTGAGGTTTTTGAGAAGATCGTAGATTCCACCGGCATGATCGCCATGCAGATGGGTGATCACCACATAATCAAGTGTATTTACCTTATTGCGCTTCAGCCACTTGACCAGATCCCTCTTCAGCCAGGACTGGGTCCGGTCGATGGCCTCCAGATCCATTTCAGCCCTTTGCCCGATCAAACCACCGGTATCGATCATCATGCTGCTGCCATCATCGGCAAAGATCAGGCTGCAATCGGAGACCCCGGAATTGAAGATGTACAGCTCATTTTTCGGGCTGAGAGGCCAGAGCATTAGTCCAACGATGGCCAGAGATATGGGGATGGCAAACTTGATCCAGGATTGCCAGCTATGTTTGACTTTTAAGACGATAACAAGCAAAAAGATTACCAGAGCCACTGCAGTAGGCAACGCAATCCAATGGCTTTCCCAACTCAGAGGTAGCTTTGCACATATGTTCAGCCAGACTTGCCAGAGATCGGCCAGAGCTTGAAAACAGAGGATGAAGGGCGGGATATTCCAGATTAGGATCAAAATCGATAAGGCTAAAAGCAGCATGATCAATGGCAATCCTAAGAGATTTGCCAGGACTCCATTCAGTGACGCGGTACCAAAATAGTATAAAGTAAGAGGTGCAATGCCCAGACTCACAATGAGGCTAAGCAGCATATATCCCAGAATTTTGTGGGGAAAAGACTTCCAGCCTGAAGATTCCGTTTTGAGCCTAAACAGGGGCAGGACAAATGCTATCAAAGCCACTGCAGTAAAAGAAAGTTGCAAACCCAGATTAAAGAACTGAGCCGGACTGACGATGGTGATAACGAAGAGTGAAACGGAGAGATTCTGCGCGATGGACAAGGGACGGGAGAGCCAGCGGGAGAAAATCGCCAGATCGATCATGAGCATGGCACGGGTGATGGGAGGAGCCCAGTTATTTAGTGCTGCAAAAGCCAGAAGGAGGAGCATAAAAATAGCCTCTGCCAGGCTGCGCGGAAATATCGCGCGCAGGATAACCAGAAGAAAAAGACTCAGCATCAGCACATGCAGTCCGCTCACCACCACCAGATGCATAATCCCCGCCCGATTCAGATCTTGCCGGTGCTCCTGTTTGAAATCTATATCGCTCAAAAGCAAGGCCTGAGCCAAGGGTGAATACACTCCCAAAGCTTTGTCTAATCTCTGTTGTAAGAAATTGCGTACTTGAAAAATCAGAGAAGGGGCATCTGAACTTTCCACCTGCTCCAAAGAACTTACAGGACGGATGATCCCCTGATAATTCCGGGAATGTATATCCAAAATGGGATCATCACGGAGGGGAAGAATTTCAGCCAGAGTATGATAACTGCTGCCGGTGGTAAGCTCATCCGAATATACGAGCAGCATGGGCTCTGAAAGTTTGTGCCCGGCCAGCTCCTCAAGCTGAACCTTATAGCTCTTGGGACCGGAACTTCCCTGCACTTTAAAGCCGATTTCCTGCTGGATTTGCCCCCGTTGCAAAAGATACTCTGCAAAAGGCTGAGCCTTGGGCTGGTGCACCTGCCAATGCAGATTGCCGCCAATACAAAAGAGCAACAGGATCAGCAGCGGCCGCAGTTTTACGCAAAAAACCGCAAGCAGAACAAAACCTCCCGCTAAAGATAGAGACAGCCAAAGACCGGGCGCAAGATGACGCCCAATCACTATGCCCGCGAGCCAAAAGATCAGCGGCCAGAGCAGGGGACTGGGCGCTGATCTTCTTGGTGCGACAGGTTTACTTTCTATTGAAGAACCCCAAAATCAGGCCTAAAGCAATGGACCACAAGGCTGCCAGCCCTATTCTGAGAGCATCCGGCACCAAAAAGGTAACAGTGTGCGCCGGGATCCAAAACCAAAGCAGGCTGTACATGCTTTTATCCAGATTCTTCCAGTTCTTCTTCTTTTCAGGCAAGTTGTCCAGGACGCGGTGCATGATCACCAAGAACAGACCAAATTGCAGATTCATCAGGGCTGAAAGCGAAAAAGCATAGCCGAAGGTGCCGGCCTGAAAATCCGGCCACATATTCTTGGCCATCAGGGCATTTACAAAGCCGCTGAAGCCCTGGAAAGCGTATTTGGTGCCAACGCCAAGGGCAGCCCAGACTGCCATCTTCCACAGGGTCATGGGAAAGGTGAAGGGGTATTTGAAATTCTTTTGCACAAGCCATTTGGAGATGATTTCTCCGATGGTGCCCAAGATGGCAAATTGTATGATGGTACTTAGGATGGGGTTTGCTTGTACCCAGCTCAGGTATAAATTCATGTGTGCTCCTTTGTATTATGCTGCGTTGCAGGCGGAACGGAGTCCGCCGCTACGAGTTTGTACTCCTTACTTTTTATCATTAATTATCATCTTGTTCTTTACATTCCATAATTTCGCTAAACTTGCTGTGCTCTTTGAATCTGGTGAAGCCAAATTTACCAAAGAATGAATCTACTATACTATAAATCACCGGAATGATGAAGAGTGTGAGCACGCTGGCAAAGAGCAGTCCGAAGGTAAAGCTTACCGCCAAAGGTCTCCAAGCCTGCGAAGAAGGATCCGTGGAAAAGACCAGGGGCAGCATACCCGCAACCGTGGTTGCAGTAGTGAGAATGATCGGGCGCAAACGCACCGAGCCGCTATTGATAATGGCATTCCAACGGTCCATGCCTTTTTCGCGCTCCTGATTGATGAAATCAATGAGAATGATAGCGTTATTCACCACCACTCCAGCCAATGCTACCACCGAGATCAGAGTGTTCAGTGAGAAGGGCAAGCGAGTAACCAAGAGGCCAAAGATCACGCCAATAAAGGCAAAGGGAATGGTCATCATCA
>CAXZAB010000093.1:0-8287 GCA_964293715.1 uncultured bacterium
GGGATGTGAAAATAATCCACAAAAAGCTTGACATCTCTATACTTATATAGAATACTGCCAACAGGATCTTTGATGACGGTATTTGCGCTGCGCCGAATAGTCGAAAGCAGACCCAAAAGCTGTGATCCGGATCATAAGGAGATGAACACATGAAAATACGCAGCCTTGGATTTACCTTGTTTCTGCTTCTCTTCTGGTCTACTCTCTGGGGCCAATTTGACGGGGGTAGCGGAACGGTGGAAGACCCCTATTGGGTAGCTACTTCAGATCAGCTAAACCAGGTACGTTACAATCTTTCTGCCCACTATCATCAAACGGCTGATATAAACCTTGCCAGGCCTCCTTACAATGTAGATGAGGGCTGGACTCCCATTGGCACCCTTAGCGATCCCTTCATAGGTTCTTACGATGGCGATAACCACCAGATCTGGGGGCTTTTTATACGCAAACCCAGTGGATATAATGGGCTTTTCGGAGTTGCCTATAATGCCGATATCCGCAATATCACGCTCTGTGCAGCGGATGTAATCTGTGGCTATCCCTCTGCGACCCTGGTGGGGCGGTTAGAATTCAGCACCTTGAGCAATAGTAAGATTGAGTTCAGCATGGTAAAAGGTTACGATTTTACCGGAGGCATGGTCTCCTTTGCCTATGCATCTGAGATCATTGGCTGCCGGGCCAATGTAGGGATAGAAGGTTGCGAAAGCGTGGGCGGAATCGTGGGACTGCTAGAGAGTTCCGTTATTCGAGATTGTGCGGTGGAGCTTATCTCTTCAAATAATTGTCGATACCAGGTGGGAGGAGTGGTAGGAACAGCTGATGGGGGCAGCAGCATCATAGATTGCAGCTTTGAGGGAGACTTACATGGCTCATCCTGGGTGGGAGGCATCGTGGGTCAAGCTTATGATACCCTGATTTCCGGCTGTACTGCTGGCATCGGTCTATTGAGTGGTGGCGATACGTGTGGGGGGATTGTTGGTGATGCTGCCAGGGTGAATATCGTGAATTGCTTTAGCACTATGGATGTGAATACGATTTATATCGCGGGGGGTTTGGTTGGCAGTCTTAGATTATTTTCTACGGTTCAAAATTGCCATGCCTCTGGCCATGTAAATACCGGTTGGCCGGCGGGAGGTTTTGTTGGCCAAATGAGTTACTCCGCAATTTCAAATTGCTTCAGCACCGGAACTGTGGATGGAATACGCACCAGCGGGGGTTTTGCCGGCTGGATAATCACATCTGGTTCCTTTGTGCAAAATTGTTACAGTACTGGCCTTGTGACATCCATAGATGATACCCCGGGTGGCTTTGCCGGCTCCGGAGACGCAGCAAACGTGGTAAATTGCTACTGGGATATGCAGAGTTCCGCATGCCCCAGCTCTCCGGTTGGCGAAGGCAGAAACACCATCCAGATGCATTATCCGGGCGACGCAAGCACGTATGTGAATTGGGATTTTGAACATAACTGGGGTTGGGAGGGAGAACCGCCGGCAGGCTATCCCGTTTTGAGAATATTTCCCGTAAGTAATTCCGATCCCCATGCTCCGGCTATAAGCGATTTGATGATCAGGGTTTACCCCAATCCGTTTACTTCAGGCACACAGATCAGCTTTGATCTTGCTAAGGCGGGTAAATGCAGCGTAAAGATTTACGACCTCAAAGGCAGGCTGCTGCGAAGGCTGACAGACTCTCATTTAAGCCCCGGTACGCATCAATTCAGCTTCGATGCTTGTGATGACAACGGCCGCAAGCTCTGCTCCGGTATCTATCTCGTCGCCATACTACAAGATGGACGGCAGAGTGTGCGCCGCATTACTGTGATGAAGTAGCTTCCTGCTGCTCGCAAAGTGCCCGAAGCACCAGCTTCGGCCCATCCCAACAAGGTAGCTAAAGTGAAAAAGAAATTGATTGATAAAGAAGAGATGAAGACAAAGGAATTGGCAATGAGGCAATATATATGGTGTAATGAAAGAGGACAGTAAGAACGCTCTGAAAAAAACCTAAGAAACAATGAGTTGTAACTTAAATCAGCATTTGGGACACTACAGAGAGTAGCCATATACAAATGCATAGGCACTCAGTAAGCAAAACATTATTTTAAAACACAAATAAATGGAGAATTTATTATGAAGAAGCTAACTATACTCAGTCTGTTCCTCTGCCTCATTTTGGGAAGGGTGCTTTACGCTAATACTGACGTAAATATAGGCGAAGCTATTGAAATCAATGCCACTGCCTATGAGCGCACAGATGATCTCCAGCCGCCCAGCAACCTTCAAGCTGATGTGGTTGGAAACGATGTCAATCTCTGTTGGGATTCTCCAGAACCTACGCCTACAGGCGAATGGATCACCTGGTGCAATCCCGCTGCTTTTGGTAATGGTGTCGGAACACTTGAACCCGCAATATATGAAGTGGCCCATCGTTTTGATGCCGATGATCTGTCAGAATACCACGGCTCCACCCTCACTCATGTCCAGTTTGTACCCACTGAAGAAAACTGCGTATATACCGTTAAAGTCTGGACTGGCGGCAGCGCTACTGATCCCGGCACCCTTGTACACTCTCAATTGACATACGGTCTCGATATCTACCAGTGGAATGAAGTATTGCTCACCACCATGGTTCCCATCCCCATCTCCGGTGAACTCTGGATCGGTTATGAAGCCAATACCGCGGGAGGACTCCCTTTAGGTTGCGACGAAGGCCCCGTGGTTGAAGGTAAAGGTAATATGATCAATGAAGACGGCTGGTGCTCTTTAACAGATACTTCCCCTACTTTCAGGTTCAACTGGTCCATCCAGGGCTATGTGGATCATGAGATCTCAGCTCCGGCTTTTGCACCTGGCGGCATTGTGGAAGCTCTCAGAGCACCGCAAACCGGCACCTTTAGCATGAGCCACAATCCTGGCTTTGCCCAGAGCGCTCAGAAGATGAACGGCCCAAGAGCACTTTTGGGATACAAAGTCTATCGTGATGGTGTAGCGGTCGGCAATGTTAATAATGCTAACACCCTGAACTATACAGATGAAAACCTTGATTCCGGCATCTACAGATACGCCGTTACCGCCATTTACAGCAGCGGTGAATCCCTGCCCGCCACAATAGATGTAAACGTGAATCTGCAGCTTGCTGATGCGATCTTCTCAGACGGCTTTGAGGACTATGCAGATTTCAGCACCGATATGACTCCCTGGACTCTTCTGGATCTCGATAATTCTGATACATATTGTTTTACCGGTATCGACTTCCCTGGCAGCGGAAGCCCTATGGCATACACTGTCTTCAATCCTTCAGCCACCGTACCTCCTATCGAAAAAATGGATGTTTATGAAGGTGAGAAGATGGCTGCCTGTTTTGCCGCTGTGAATAGTCCCAATAACGACTGGTTGATTACACCACAGATCAGTCTGGAAGGAAATAGCATGCTGAAATTTGCGGCTAAAAGCCACATTACACAATATCTGGAGCAGTTCCGCGTTGGTGTGTCCACCATGCCCACCATCATCCATCAGGAATTCCATTATCTGTCCGGTGCAGAACATGTGGTAGCTCCTGCAGAGTGGACTGAATACATCTATGACCTCTCAGCATATAACAACCAGGATGTTTACATCGCCATTCGCTGTGTATCTGACGATGCCTTCGTCTTCTACGTTGACCATGTATCGGTTCACTCCGGTGACATTACCGATAACGATGACGAAGTGGCCCCTGTTCTCACAACAGTCCTGCAAGGCAACCACCCGAATCCGTTCAACCCGACCACCACTATCCGCTACAGCGTGAAAGAGGCTGCGCCGGTGTCGATCGAGATCTATAACCTCAGGGGACAAAGAGTAAAACGGCTCGTCAACGAGATCAAAGCCGGTGGCCAACACAATGCTGTGTGGAATGGTACCGACGATGCTGGCCGCGTTGTTTCCTCCGGCGTATACTTCTACAAAATGAATACTGGTAAATACAATGCCACCAAGAAAATGATCATGATTAAATAGTGTAAGATTGCTGGGGCCTGATCATAAATGCAGAACTGAGTGATCGGCTTGGGGTAAAGTGCTTGTTTGTTTTATCGGGGGTGCTATCTGAAATGCCGTTCCGATGGGGTCTATCTAAACTCACATGAAATGGATTTCGGGAGCCGGTAATGAGAGCAAGATTATTTGAAGTCCAAGCGGCTATGATTGATAGTATATATATGTAGCGGCGTAAGCCGCTTGATCTCCAAACAATCAGCTTTCATGTAAAACCCCTCATTTAAAAATCCAATAAATCCATTCGATCTGCGTTCCATAAACACTGGGACCTGCTTACAGCTTTTTGAACGGTTATAATGAATCATTTATATATAGGACAAAATATGAAATATGTGGACATATATAAGAGCCAACATACTAAGATTTAATATCATTATAGATTTCATAGCTTGATGTTTTGGGGGACTGCCTGTTATTATCCAGCAGGCATCCTTGCAAAATATCAAACCATCATTTTTAGAATGATTTAAAAGACAGGATATTAGGCCTCCTCCAGGTTTGTGCATTTCATCTTTAGAGCCTCTGTAAAAAGGATTTATCATCCGGATTCCACAGGGCAGCAACACGGGACGACATTTCAGATAGCATACGACAGCTATACAATGATATGAGTCCCATCAGGGCGGCATTTCAGATAGCAATGATGGTTCAGGGGCAAAACGAAACACAGCATTACAGATCTCAATGTTTTATCAATTGTTTTGTCCAAACACCATCTTCTTTCTTCATGCTCCAGTTTTGAGCCATGATATAATCTACATTATCTATTACACTGGCCAGGACATCTTCCGGATATGCTGACGAAAAACAGGGATACGTAACCCAATTCCACTCATCTTGGATCAAAACGTATGCCGATGTCGTATCTGTTATGGCTCCCACATCATACATCGTTGCTTGATCTGTGTTGCTGATCTGCAGTTTATATCCAGATTGAGGATCCAGTTGGGTTAGTCCATTAAAGCTCCATCCTGATCCGTCGTACGCCGCTGAGCCGGTGCCGCAAACAATATGAGTCAGATAGGGATTAAGAGATATCGTGGCAAGAGGAACTGAGTTTCCTCCCTCATATTCGGACAAGCGAGGAAACCCTTTCCAATTCCAGCCTCTGGTCAATAGGCGGCTGTTGATCGGGTATGTGTATGGGCTGTTGCTTTCGATATATATCTGTTGAACATATTCTCTGCTGGCTTGCACAGAAGGCATATCGGCCATCACTTCCAGCTTATATACACTCTCAGGATCAAAATCCTCAGCGAAGCTTTCGGCATATGGGCATAAGAAATTGGCATATACGCCATCATCTGCTGCTTCATCATTGTGGTTGCCGTCGTCATATAGCGCAAGCTCAGTGCTCCAATCGTCTCTGGATAATTTTACCATAACGCTGGCACCGGATATCGGAGTGCAGTAGTCTTTTATGGTAGCACAGACCAGTAGCGGTTTATCAATGGGATGGGATACCGGAAGCGGCGTTACCCGCAGATTGATATCTGATACAGTGTCTCCCACTATACTATACGAAGTGGCTGCTGTCGAATTATTCGTAGCCTGGGCAGTCCATAGCCCGCTTTCCGGATTTCTGATCTTGTAAGTTCCCGGATCTTCTGCGGCATTATCCGCTTGTTTATATACCACACCTGAAGGTGATATAAGCGTATGTGAAATCCCTGCACCACTCAAATCCGTTTGCCCGGTCATTATGACTCTGAATTCACTCGCCTGGGGTTCCACCATGATCTCATGGGATTGCACCGTGCCGGGCTCTATGCTTTTTATGGAATTTACTATCGCTGCGGTTCCCCGGATATTGCAGAGTAACTGATTAATGTATAATCTCAGGTCATTGATGGAAGGCGCAGAATAAAAGGTTCCATTGCCCCATAAAGCGAATAGCTTCATGTTGCTTATTCCCTCTGGTGATAATCCGTAGCAAATGGTATAACATCGGATACTATCAGGTACCACAGCCATCTGGATCAAAGAATCTATATATGCGATGGTATGGGTGCAATTGCCTTCATACCCAGGGTAATCCTCATGTGGCGGGGTAACAAAATGTATCCCATCCGAGATCAGGATAATGCTTTTCTTATCGCCTGGGTTCACCAAGTTATTCAATCTGTTTCGCCCATGATGAAAAGGGAGGACCAGGTCTGTATTGCCCTCAATTAATACCGAACTCATGATGGTATTGATGTAATTTGAATCGATCTGGGCTGCCTCATAAAAAGAAGAATCAGTACCGATCAGATCTTTGATCCCGTCTTCGATCCAATTTTGGTTCTCGGTTCCTTCAGTAAAACCAAAGACATTGATCCTCTCGGAAGGAATCATGCTTTGCTTCAGGACTTTCACCGTTTGGGCAAGGTGATTACCATAATCCTGCATACTGGATGATAAATCCAAGGCTACGACCATATCTCCAAAACCGGTTTTTATAAACCCTGGTCCATTCAAACCATCCACTGCATCAATTACATTGTCTTTAGCGAAGACCAGATTTAGTTTATCATCCGGTTTGTCGCAATCGCTGCCTATATTTACTATGATGTCATAATCGCCCTGAGGAAGCTGATTGCTGTATGGAATACCTCCAGCCCAAACTCCATTGCTGTTAGTTCTTACTTCTCTGCTTACGGGATTGCCATTTGCGTTGTATGCAGCGGGTATTGGGACTCCCCCAGAACCAACATGGGCATAAGATTGATGAGGAATTATCAGTATCTCCACTTTGGTATTCTGAGGGCAATTCTTGATGTGGACAAACACACTATCCAGTACATTATATGTTTGCTTGCCAACCGGATTATTTACACTATCAGATACTGCACTGATTACGGTAGGATAAAAATGAAACCCGCGTTCACTGTAAGCGCTATCAATAGCCGCTTGTTTATCATTCAAAGGCCAGGAGCTGTTATCTGTATCCACCCTGCTCATCAGAATATTGTAGAAATAGCGGGGCTTGTAACGGTAAGCATTATTCTCCGGGATAGCTTCACCTACCTGCGCTAATGTATTAACCAATAGTGTATCAACGGCATTAAAATCATTATCATCCAGATCCGGGAAGTGTGTCCTGTTGCGTAAGCCCCACCAGGCGGACGCTAAAGGATACCGAGACCAATAATATGAATAAGTTTCTTCATTTACATTTTGGTATTGGGTATCAATATGTATAATATTATTCAAAGCCCAACTTGAATTGATAGAGGGTATATAGTATTGGCTATTCAGCACGGAACATGGGAGATACACTGCGAGTGCTTCATCCATGCACCCGTGAGTATCACCACTATTTGACGCATTGAGAAAGTGATCATTTAACAATGAGTAAATGAATGCATGGCTCATTTCGTGTCTTGCAACATGCGAGAACTTCCCAGCTTTAGTAACTAATCTTATAGCCATATAATTTGGATCGCATATTCCGTTATATGGGCTATTGTTAGGCATGTTGGTTATTATTTTGTACCCTGTGATATGGTTATCATGGAGTTCCATTAGGGCATAATACTGGTTTGTAATATGATGATATACATTCACCGAACAAGCAGCATTGTCTTTAAAAATTGCCTTCAAGCTATCTTGAATCACATATACAGTGTCTGCAACAACTGCTCTTAAAGTATCAGGATATTCGCAGAGACGATATAAACACTCATTTTTCAACATCACATTCAGACTATCCATATCAGTTACAGTTACTAATACATCACCATCCAGATCTGTTCTATATTCGTAGCCGTATCCCATATTTTGCTGCTCGAATGTAACTTTGTATAAACCTTGATAACCTAATGTATCAATTGTTGTACTTGTATAGTTTGATTTGTAGAGAAAGCCATCAGCATGGCTATGGAAATCTTCGATTAAAAATGATCTTGTATAGGACAGATTGCCATTTGATGGATCAATATAGATCGCCAATCCCCAATATGATATTTTATAATTTAAACTATAGCTTGTGTCCGCTGGATTCTTAGGATTTCTCGTATACAATAATTCAGTTTTGGGATCACTAAATTTAACACTTTTATCAAATTTGTAATCAGAGTTATAGACTTCTTTTGCATTCTCAATAGCTTGAGCAAGTGATATATTTATCGTTACCTCTTCCGGCAATTCCACGGTTCCATTGCCAATTGCAAAGCCATTGCGTCCTGTTTCATAAACAATTGACAATCTGCCAGCTCCTTCGACTCGATAGCCGTTAATCTGCTGATAGTATTCTGTCTTAATTCTTC